>NZ_JBAMDH010000017.1:0-130199 GCF_036961685.1 Massilia sp. DD77 | reverse complement strand
GGCGCCGCCTGCGCCGCCCTCCCCGCCGCCTCCGCCCGAGGTGCCGGACGCGGCCCATGCGGCCTGCGCCGACAAAGCGTCCGGCAGCAGGCTCACCTGGTCGCCCGCGGCGGGCGAGACCATGACCGGTATCTGCGAACGCAGGGCGGGCCGGATGCAGTTCCGCCTGCGCGAGTACCGCCGCTCGCATTGAGCGCCTCCGCGGGCGGGCTTCGAGGGACCGGATGGACTTTGGAATCTAGATCATTTAATCTAGATGCATGAGCGCCCCCGAAGCCCCACCCAAACCCACCCCGTCCGAGCTCGAGATGCTGCGCCTGCTGTGGCAGCTCGGCCCGGCCACGGCGCGCCAGGTCCACGAGGCCGCGACCGCCACGCGGCCCGACATGGGCTATGCCAACGTGCTGCGCCTGCTGCAGGTCATGCATGCCAAGGGCTTGTTGCAGCGCGACGAAAGCGCGCGCGCCCACATCTATGCCCCCGCCCAGCCGCAGGACAGCCTGCAGACCAGCCTGATCAAGGAGCTGATCCACAAGGCCTTCGCCGGTTCCGGCAAGGAACTCGTGCTCGCCGCCCTGCGTGGCGGCCATGTCAGCAAGAAAGAGCGCGAGGAAATCCAGGAGCTGCTCAAGCGCGAGAAGTAAAAACCTATTCCATTAGGCGGGAGGAAGCTCATGGCGATGCATGGGAAGTGCAGGCAAGGCGCGAGGAGGCAGTGTGGCTGGCCACACAACGACGAGCAACGCCGCCTGCGCTTGCCAGGCGCGCCAGGAGCGAGTACCGCCTACTGGGATAGGTTCTAAGCATGGAGCTCAAGCGTCCCGTCCCGCCAAGCCAGCCCGAGCTGGAGGATTGCTGCCGCAGCGGCTGCGTGCCCTGCGTCTTCGACCTGTATGAAGAGGCGCTGGCGCGCTACGAAAAGGAGCTGGCCGCCTACGAGGCCGCGCTGGCGGCCCGGGCCACTGCGCCGGGGCCAGCGCGTCGGCGCTGATGCGGGTCCGGCTCGCACGCTTGAAATCGCCGCGTTGGCAAATTCATTACAATTGGCTCAACGGTGGCGCAAGCGGAGATCATATGTTTGACATGGAACTTCCTTGGTGGGAATTTGTCGTACGGGGCCTGGCGGTCTACCTGCTCCTGCTGGTCATGGTGCGCCTGTCGGGGCGCCGCACGGTGGGCCAGTTCACACCGTTCGACCTGCTCGTCGTGATGCTGCTGTCCGAAGCGGTGTCGAATTCGCTGTCGGGCGGCGACCAGTCGCTGGTCGGCGGGCTGATCTGCGCCGCGACCCTGGTCGCCATCAACGCCGTGATCGCGGTGAGTACCACGCGCAGCAAGACCATATCCAAGCTGGTGGACGGGAGCGCCGTGCTGGTCGGCCGCGACGGTGTCTTCTTTGAAAAAGTCATGCGCGAATGCCGCTTATCGGATGGCGACGTGGAGGAAGCGTTGCGCGAGCACGACTGCCCGCGCTCGGAAATGAAATGTGCTTTCCTCGAGGCGGACGGCGAAATCACCATCCTGCGTAATCCGCAATAGCGGCAGCCGGCGACTTCTTCTGATTCCAAGGGCACATTCCTAACGGGGAATGTGTGCTGGATTTCCTTTGCCCCTCAGTACCGTGTGGCCGCGCCGGTATGCCTGTGCTACTTTTTTCACCAGCCTTCCTCGCGGGAGCGCTGCGTTGGTTTCTTTCCTAATCAGGAGGTATACCATGAAGAAAGTCTTGTCCGCGTTGGCGCTGGCCGCGTCCACGCTCGCACTTGCACCCTCCGCACTGGCAGTCGACTTCTACCGCGCCGTCTCGAGCGGGCCGGCCGAAGCGACGCCGAATCCCTCACCCGGCTACAGCATTGCCAGCTTCGAACTCGACGGCATGATCCTGAGCGCGGACATTCCCTTCACCGACCTGGTGAGCGGCACCACCATGGCCCATATCCATTGCTGCACGGTCGAGAGCCTGACGGGCACGGCCGGAGTGGCGATCCCGCTGTTCGGTTTTCCGACCGGGGTCACCTCGGGCAACTATAGCCAGACCTTCGACCTGGCCGACCCGGCAGTGTATGACCCCGCCTTCCTGACGGCCTTCGGCGGGACGGCGGCAGGCGCCAGCGCCGCCCTGCTCGATGCACTGGGCGAGAACACGGCCTACCTGAACATCCACACCACCCAGTATCCGGGCGGCGAGATCCGCGGCTTCATGGTGGCGGCTCCCATACCCGAACCCGGATCATGGGCGATGCTGGGTGTCGGGCTGCTGGGCGTGGGAGCGATCGCACGCCGCCGCATGGGCCAGGCCAGCTAGCTTCGGCTAGCCCAGCGAAGCGCCCGGATGGCGTGCGAGCACCTGGCCCCAGGCCGGGACCGCCGCACGCCAGAAGGCATCGAGCGACTCGGCCCGCTCGATGCCGAGGTCCAGGAAACGCGCTGTCTGCAACAGCGCGGCGACAGCGTTCGCCTCGTCGCCGGCGCTCACGGCCAGGGCGCCGGTCTGCTTGGACAGTTTCTCGCCATGGTCGTTGCGCACCACCGGCACGTGCAGGTAGCGCGGTGTCGGCACGTCCAGCACGCGCTGCAGGAAGATCTGGCGCGGCGTGGAGTCGAGCAGATCGGCGCCGCGCACCACATCGGTGACGCCTTGCTCGGCATCGTCCACCACCACCGCGAGCTGGTAGGCCCAGAAGCCGTCGGCGCGCTTCAGGACGAAGTCGCCCGACTCGCGTGACAGGTGCTGGGTGATCTCGCCGGTGAAGCGGTCGGTGAAGCTGATGGTATCGAAGCCCGCATCGGGTACGCGCAGGCGCAGGCTGCGCATGCCGCGCCCTTCGGCCAGGCCGTAGCGGCAGGTGCCCGGATAGATGGCGGCGCCGTCCGGCGCGAAGCCCAGGCGCGAATCGGCGATCTCGCGCCGGTTGCAGCCGCAGGGATAGGTGTGCAGCGCGATGCGCTCGGCCGCCGCCTGGTAGAGATGCTTGCGCCGGCTCTGCCAGACGATTTCGCCGTCCGCATGCATGCCCAGCGCCTCGAGGAGCGCCAGGATGCCCTCGCCCGCGCCGGGCACGCTGCGGCCTTCGTCGATGTCCTCGATGCGCACCAGCCAGCTGCCGTGGTGGACACGCGCGTCGAGATAGCTGGCCACCGCCGCCACCAGCGAACCCGCGTGCAGCGGGCCGGTAGGCGACGGGGCGAAGCGGCCGATATAGGGTGTACTCACTGCTGGATGACTTGTTCGCGATTCGGGAAGGCGGCTACCTTAGCACAGGCGAGGATTCAAGGCGTCGCCTTCTTCGCGCTCTCGTCGATCAGTTTCTTGACCTGGCCGTTGACCTCGTTCGGCACCGCCATCGACAGCTGGTAGTGCAGGATCTCGAAGCCTTTCCTTGTCTTGCGGATCACGCCGCTGGCCATGCACGGGCCCATGTTCGGCGTGTCGAGCAATTCGTCGAACCAGATGATCGACGCATCCGCCGAGGCATACACATTGCGGCGCGTGGCCTTGAAGCTCCAGGCCGACTTGCGCTCGAAATACTTCCTGGCCCAGGCCTTGAATTCGTCGCGCTTCCACAGTTCGCTGCGGTCGGTGCCGATGTAGACGCCTTCCTTCGCCATCTTGTCGAAATACGCCATGCGCGCGTTGGCGGCGTCCTCGTGCCATTCGTCGACGAAGGCGTTGACCTGGCGCACCAGGGCCGGATCGGTCTCGGCATGGGCGTGGCCGAACAGGCCGAGGAACAGGAAACAGGCGGTCAGGAAGCGCTTCATGGTGTCCTTTTTATGTGGGTGGAATAGAGGCGGGTGCATTGTACACATTGAAATGTAACAAAATGTGCAAGTTCGATGTCGGCAATGTGCGTGGTGTACATTTGCCAATATCGTGACTTCCTGGACGGGCGATGAAACGAGCATTAACGATGAGCTTGAACATGCTGGTCCTGGCGCAGCCCGGCCACGCGCAGCCGCCTGTTGCTGCATCGCCAAGCGCGGCGGAGATCCGCGCGGCGGCGCGCTCCCCTGCGCTTGAGCAGGCGCTGCGGGCCGCGCTGGCCGAGCATGCCGGAACGCCGGAGGACAAGCCGAAGGCGACGTTCGGTCGCGACGCACCTGCCGCCTTCGAGCGTCAGTTCCGCGAAGCCAAGGTGCCCAACTGCCTGCACGAGGACGGGCTCAAGCGCCAACCCACCTTCTTCCTCAGCGGCTACCTCGCCCTGCCCTTCATTCTTGTTGCCGGCGCCCGCGGCAAGTGCCAATTCTAGCGATGCAGTTCGCCCGCGCGCTCCGGCTGGTATTCGATACCACGCACGGTGACCCGGAACTCGCCGCCGTCCGGCCTTTCCCAGGCGATGCTGTCGCCGATTCGCAGGCCCAGGAGCGCGGTGCCGACCGGCGTCAGCACCGATAGCTGCTCGCCGCTGTCGGTCATGTCCTTCGGATAGGTGAGCGTCAGCGTGACTTCTTCCTCGGTGTGGTCGAAGCTGAAACGCACACGCGAGTTCATGGTGACGACATCGGGCGGCATGTCCCAGGGTTCGACCATCTCGGCACGGCCGAGTTCATCGAGCAGCGCATCGCGGGCGTTGGCCTGCGCCGCAGGCAGTCGGTCGAGCACGCGCTCCAGGCGCTCCAGGTCGAGCCAGGAAATAGTAATGGACGGTTTCATGTTCTAACTCCAATTAGCGGCCGCTCTCCGGCGGCCATCGACAAAAGGGTACACCGGCGCTCAGGCGCCGATGGCGATGTGATGGAGGTCGCTCGGGAGGAAGGCGGATGGCGGGGTGGGCCCCGCCTGCTTCCTCGCCGAGCCTAGGAAAGCCAGGCGAGATTGCGCGCGGGATAGCGCGTGCACTGCACCGCGCAAATGACGGGCGCGGCGGCGCGGCCGCCGATAAGGCGGAAGGCGTGGCGCGTCATGGTGCGGTGTGCGTGGATCATGTGAGGAGTATAACTTTTGTGACAGGCACGTCAACGCCCGAGACACATTTATACAATTTGTCGTGTCGAATTTACCACCACGGGTTACCCACCGGTCGTACCAATAAAAAAAGCGGGCCGCAGCCCGCTTTCCTTTACGCAGCGATGCGAAATCAGCGCTTGTCGATCGTCGGCACGTCGCGCACCGGCGAGCCCACGAACAGCTGGCGTGGACGGCCGATCTTCTGTTCCGGATCGGCGATCATCTCGTTCCACTGGGCAATCCAGCCGATGGTACGGGCCATTGCGAAGATACCGGTGAACAGCGAGACCGGGATACCCAGGGCCGACTGCACGATGCCGGAGTAGAAGTCGACGTTCGGGTACAGCTTGCGCGACACGAAGTATTCGTCTTCCAGCGCGATGCGCTCGAGTTCCATGGCCAGCTTGAACAGCGGGTCGTCCTGCAGGCCCAGCTCTTCCAGCACTTCGTGGCAGGTTTCGCGCATCAGCTTGGCGCGCGGGTCGAAGTTCTTGTACACGCGGTGACCGAAGCCCATCAGCTTGACGCCCGAGTTCTTGTCCTTGACCTTTTCGATGAAGGCCGGGATGTTCTCGACCGAGCCGATTTCCTTCAGCATGGTCAGTGCGGCTTCGTTCGCGCCGCCGTGCGCCGGGCCCCACAGGCAGGCGATACCGGCAGCGATACAGGCGAACGGGTTGGCGCCCGACGAACCGGCCAGGCGGACGGTCGAGGTCGATGCGTTCTGCTCGTGGTCCGCGTGCAGGATCAGGATGCGGTCCAGGGCGCGCACCAGCACGTCGTTGACCTTGTACTCTTCGCACGGGTTGGCGAACATCATGTGCATGAAGTTCGCGCTGTACGACAGGTCGTTGCGCGGGTACATGAACGGCTGGCCGATCGAGTACTTGTAGGCCATGGCGACCAGGGTCGGCAGCTTGGCGATCAGGCGGATCGCCGAGATCTCGCGCTGCTTGGCGTCGTTGATGTCCAGCGAGTCGTGGTAGAACGAGGCCAGTGCGCCGACGGTGCCGACCAGGACCGACATCGGGTGCGCGTCGCGGCGGAAGCCACGGAAGAAGAAGTTCATCTGCTCGTGCACCATGGTGTGCTTGGTCACGGTCTCGTCGAACTTTTTCTTCTGCTCGGCGTTCGGCAGTTCGCCGTTCAGCAGCAGGTAGCAGGTTTCCAGGAAGTCGCAGTTGACGGCCAGTTGCTCGATCGGGAAGCCGCGGTACAGCAGCTCGCCCTTGTCACCGTCGATGTAGGTGATGCTCGAGTTACATGCTGCGGTCGACATGAAGCCAGGATCGTAGGTGAACTTGCCGGTCTGGCCGTACAGCTTGCGGATGTCGATAACGTCCGGGCCGATGGTGCCCTTGTAGATCGGCATGTCGACCGACGGGCTGCCGTCCGAGAACGACAGGGTGGCTTTGGTATCAGAGATGTTCATGGCACTTCCTTCTATGGGAGTGAGAGTCTACAAAATTAAAACGAAACCTCAGGACCCGCTAAACCTGCTGCGCGTTGCACTGCCGGCCTGCGATGCTCGCCGTACTAGCGTACGACTGCGCTTCTCTGCCGACATTGCTGCCGCTCGCGACGGTTTATCGTTCCCTGCGCGTCGCTCACGCTTGCCGCAAGCGCGTCAACAGGGCGCGCACATGCGGCAGGTCGACCTCGCCTTCGGGCTCGGCGCGGGCCAGCAGCAGGTCCATCAGCGGGTTGTCCGCCAGGTCCAGCAAACGGGTCAGCGCATCGACGTCCTCGTCGCTCAGGTCCGCTTCGTGTGCGTCCAGGAAGCGCGTGAGTATCAGATCGTTCTCGAGCAAGCCCCGGCGTGCGCGCCAACGCAGGCGGGCACGGTTGGCTGGGTCGGATTGATGCGTTTTCACACTAGAGTCCGTTGTTGGGTCAACACTATACTCCGGCTGCCGGGAATTGGCAGTACGGTACTTTTACTGTATTTGCGGCATCTTTACGGGGAAATACCGTAGTTTGCCGGCGTTTGTTGAACGCGTCGGCAGGCAAGCTGCCGGCCCTAGGTAGGGTTGGCGGCTCTGCCGCCAACGCGTTCAACTACCGCTCGAACAATCGTGACGATTGTTCGGACGAATCCGACCTTAGATCGCGCGGCGAACCAGCAATTCCTTGATCTTGCCGATCGCCTTGTTCGGATTCAGGCCCTTCGGGCACACGTCCGTGCAGTTCATGATCGAGTGGCAGCGGAACAGGCGGTACGGGTCTTCCAGGTTGTCCAGGCGCTCGGCGGTGGCTTCGTCGCGCGAGTCGGCGATGAAGCGGTAGGCCTGCAGCAGGCCGGCCGGGCCGACGAACTTGTCCGGGTTCCACCAGAACGACGGGCAGGAAGTCGAGCAGCAGGCGCACAGGATGCACTCGTACAGGCCGTCGAGCTCTTCACGCTCTTCCGGGGTCTGCAGGCGCTCTTTTTCCGGCTTGATCGAGTCGTTGATCAGGTAGGGCTTGATCGAGTGGTATTGCTTGAAGAACTGGGTCATGTCCACGATCAGGTCGCGGATGACCGGCAGGCCCGGCAGCGGGCGCAGCACGATCGGCTGGCTCAGTTCGTTCAGGTTGGTGGTGCAGGCCAGGCCGTTCTTGCCGTTGATGTTCATTGCGTCCGAACCGCACACGCCTTCGCGGCAGGAGCGGCGCAGGGCCAGCGAGTCATCGACGTCGGACTTGATGCGCTGCAGGACGTCGAGCAGCATCTTGTCGGTGTCTTGCAGCTCGACGGTCACGTCTTGCATGTAAGGCTTCGTATCCTTGTCCGGATCGTAGCGGTAAATCTTCAGTTGGACGGTGCGTGCCATGTTTTTACCTGTCTTCTAAACCGGGGCCCTGCCCCGGTTTCGTCAATATTAGAAAGTACGTGCCTTCGGCTTGAAGGTCTCGACGGTCAGCGGCTTGGTGACCACAGCCTTGTACTCGAGGCGGTTGTTCTCCGAGAACCAGAGGGTGTGCTTCATCCAGTTGTCGTCGTCGCGCTTCTCGTAATCGCTGTGGGCGTGGGCGCCGCGCGATTCCTTGCGCGCCGCGGCCGAGACGATGGTCGCCTTCGCGGTCTCGATCAGGTTGTCCAGTTCCAGCGCTTCGACGCGGGCGGTGTTGAACACCTTCGACTTGTCCTGGAAGGACACGTGCTTGCGGCGCTCGTCGAGCTTCATGATTTCCGTCACGCCCTGGTTCAGCAGTGCGTCGGTACGGAACACGCCGCAGTACTTCTGCATGGCGGCGCGGATGTCGTTGGCCACGTGCTGGACCTTCTCACCGCCGGTGGAGGTTTCCAGGCGGTTCAGGCGCTCCAGGGCGAAGTCGGCGGCGTCCTTCGGCAGCGGCTTGTTCAGCTTCTGCTTCAGGTTCGAGGCGACCACGTGGTTGCCGGCCGCGCGGCCGAAGACCACCAGGTCGAGCAGCGAATTGGTGCCCAGGCGGTTGGCGCCGTGGACCGAGACGCAAGCGCATTCGCCGATCGCGTACAGGCCGCCGACAATCTTTTGACCTCCAGAGCCGTCAGGCGCCACAACTTGACCGTGGATGTTGGTCGGGATGCCGCCCATCTGGTAGTGGATGGTCGGAACGACCGGGATCGGTTCCTTGGTGGCGTCGACGTTGGCGAACTTGTGGCCGATTTCGAGAATCGAAGGCAGGCGCTTCTTGATGGTGTCGGCGCCGATGTGGCGCAGGTCCAGCAGGACGTGGTCCTTGTTCGGACCGCAGCCGCGGCCTTCCTTGATCTCCTGGTCCATCGAGCGCGAGACGAAGTCGCGCGGCGCCAGGTCCTTCAGGGTCGGCGCGTAGCGCTCCATGAAGCGTTCGCCGTTGGAGTTGATCAGGATACCGCCCTCGCCGCGCACGCCCTCGGTGATCAGGACGCCCGCGCCGGACACGCCGGTCGGGTGGAACTGCCAGAACTCCATGTCCTGCAGCGGCAGGCCGGCGCGCGCCGCCATGCCCATGCCGTCGCCGGTGTTGATGAAGGCGTTGGTCGATGCGGCGAAGATGCGGCCTGCGCCGCCGGTGGCGAAGATGGTGGTCTTCGCTTCCAGGATCATGGTGTCGCCGGTTTCCATTTCCAGGGCCAGCACTCCGACCACGTCGCCTTCGGCGTCGCGGATCAAGTCGAGGGCCATCCACTCGACGAAGAAGTGGGTGCGCGCGCGGACATTGCGCTGGTACAGCGTGTGCAGCAGGGCGTGGCCGGTACGGTCGGCCGCGGCGCAGGCGCGCTGGACCGGCTTCTCGCCGAAGTTCGCGGTGTGGCCGCCGAACGGACGCTGGTAGATGGTGCCGTCCGGGTTACGGTCGAAAGGCATGCCGAAGTGTTCGAGCTCGTACACGACCTTCGGGGCTTCGCGGCACATGAATTCGATCGCATCCTGGTCGCCGAGGTAGTCGCCGCCCTTGACGGTGTCGAACATGTGCCAGTACCAGTCGTCTTCGCTCATGTTGCCGAGCGAGGCGCCGATGCCGCCCTGGGCCGCCACGGTGTGGGAACGGGTCGGGAACACTTTCGACAGCACCGCCACGTTCAGGCCGGCTTCGGCCAGTTGCAGCGATGCGCGCATGCCGGAACCGCCGGCGCCAACGATGACCGCGTCAAAACGACGGGTAGGAATTGCAGGTTTGATTGCTGCCACGATTACACGCTCCAGAGAATTTGCACAGTCCACGCGGCGCAGGCGAGCAGCCAGAAGATGGTCGCCAGTTGCAGCATCAGGCGCAGGCCTGCCGATTTGATGTAGTCCATCCAGATGTCACGGATGCCGACCCAGGCGTGGTAGAACAGGCCGAGGAAGGTCACCAGCGAGAACAGCTTGAACCACTGGCGCGCGAACAGGCCGGCCCAGCCTTCGTAGCTGAAGTTCTGGCCGGTCAGGAACATGACCAGCAGGATGACGGTGTAGACAGCCATGACGATGGCGGTGACGCGCTGCGCCAGCCAGTCCTTGACGCCATAGTGGGCGCCGACGACGAGGCGGCGCGGGCCGATGTTATTCTTGGTTGCCATGGTTTAGAACACTCCGAACAGTTTCAGGCCGACCAGCGCGGTCAGGGCCAGGCTCACGACCAGCACCCAGCGTGCGGTCTTTTGCGCGGCGTCCTTGTCCAGGGCAAGGTGGTTGTCCATGAACAGGTGGCGAACGCCGGCGGTGAAGTGGTGCAGGTAGGCCCAGGACAGGCCCAGCAGGATGATCTTGACGAACACGTTGCTCATGATGCCGCGGAAGTGCTCGAACGAGGTCTCCGACAGCAGGCTTTCCTGCAGCAGGTACAGCAGGAACGGCAGCATCAGGAACAACCCGGCGCCGCTGATGCGGTGCAGGATCGACACGACGGCCGACGGCGGCATGCGATATTTGCCAGTAATATCGCTAATGCCAATATTGCGGAACTCCGGCCGCCCTTTTTTTGCAGCTTCTTTCACGGCTTCGGACATACAACACCTCCCTTATGACGACAAATTTTTAGTGAACCCTTCATTTTCTCCGATTTTGTAGCCGGGTCCAACAAGCTGCCGTGCAGCATTGCGGGTCAGCTTGCGTCGAACCGGGTCATGTCCGTCGCTTACCCAAAACCAACATATTTTAATCGCATCAGGCGATCGCTGCAGCATGCGGCGCTGGAATGCTGCAACTGCAAACCGGCTTCCTGCGTTGGCAAGAAGCCGGTTTGTCATTATTTCTACGGTCTCACGCAGGGTGGGCGGGAGACCCGCCCACCCTGCGATGCATTCTCACGAAAGTTCGCTCAGGTAGTGATGATTCGCCGTCGAATACAGCCCGCGCCGCAGTTCCACCGCCTTGTCGCCATAGGTGAACGAGACCCGCTCCGCGCACAGCAGCGGCGTGCCTTCGTCCACCTTGAGGAATTCGCTGGCCGAGGCGTCGGCCACGACCGCGCGGATCTTCTCGGTGGCGCGGATCATGCGCGTGCCGAATTCGGATTCGAACAGGCCGTACATCGGCCCCTTGTATTCCACCAGGCGCTCGGCGCTCAGGCCCTTGAACAGCTGGCCCGGCAGCCACAGTTCTTCCAGGATGGTCGGCTGGCCCTCGAAGGACAGGACACGCTTGATGTACACGACCGCGTCGCCGGATTTCAGTTCGAGCAGGCGCGCCACCTCGGCCGGCGCGCGGATGCGCTTGACCTCGACGAAGCGGCTGTCGGAATGCTGGGGCAGGCCCTCGTCGGGCATCAGGCGCAGGAAGCGGAAGTGGGCGCGCTCCTCGGCGTGGGTGGCGACAAAGGTGCCCTTGCCCTGGCGGCGCACCACCAGGTTCTCGGCGGCCAGCTCGTCGATGGCCTTGCGCACGGTGCCCTGGCTGACCTTGAAGCGCCCCGCCAGTTCGACCTCGCTGGGCATCAGCTCGCCCGGCTTCCATTCGCCCGATTGCAGGCTTTGGGTGATCAGGGCCTTGATCTGCTGGTAGAGCGGCCGGAACGAGGGGGACGCGCTGCCGGCGGGTTCGCTGGCCTGGTTGGACGGGACGGGATTCATAGACCACGATTTCACCACAAAAGTGCAATACCGTCCAGTGTGAAACCCTCTAACACATGTGTCTTATATAAGACATATGATATGAATTGACTGATGGAACGGCAGAGGAGTACACTCGCGGTCGACCGGGCATCCGTTCTTGCTCTTATTGCACGCGCGCGACACCCGCTTCACCGCTAGAACCGAGAATGGCGCTTTTGGTATCATTGCAGTTTTTCCTAACAGGCGTATCCTCGGCATCGGCCCAGGCACTGACCGTTTTCATTCCCACTTTGGAGATTCATCATGGCTAAAACCCCAATGCGCGTTGCCGTTACCGGCGCGGCCGGCCAGATCGGCTATTCCCTGCTGTTCCGCATCGCCAACGGCGACATGCTGGGCAAGGACCAGCCGGTCATCCTGCAGCTGCTGGAAATCGACAACGAAAAAGCACAGAAGGCGCTCAAGGGCGTCATGATGGAAATCGACGACTGCGCATTCCCGCTGCTGGCCGGCATGACCGCCCATGCGGACCCGATGACCGCCTTCAAGGACGCAGACTTCGCCCTGCTGGTCGGCGCCCGTCCGCGCGGCCCGGGCATGGAACGCAAGGACCTGCTGGAAGCCAACGCCCAGATCTTCACCGTGCAAGGCAAGGCGCTGGACGCCGTTGCTTCGCGCAACGTCAAGGTGCTGGTGGTCGGCAACCCGGCCAACACCAATGCCTACATCGCCATGAAGTCGGCCCCTAGCCTGCCGGCCAAGAACTTCACCGCCATGCTGCGCCTGGACCACAACCGCGCCCTGTCGCAAGTGGCCGCCAAGACCGGCAAGCCGGTGTCGTCGATCGAGAAGATGGCCGTGTGGGGCAACCACTCGCCGACCATGTACGCCGACTACCGCTTCGCGACCGTCGACGGCCAGTCGGTCAAGGACATGATCAACGACGACGCCTGGAACCGCGACACCTTCCTGCCGACCGTCGGCAAGCGCGGCGCCGCCATCATCGAAGCGCGCGGCTTGTCGTCGGCAGCGTCGGCAGCCAACGCCGCCATCGACCACATGCACGACTGGCACCTCGGCACCGCCGGCAAGTGGACCACCATGGGCATCCCGTCGGACGGTTCGTACGGCATCCCGAAGGACACCATGTTCGGCTTCCCGGTCACCGTCGAAAACGGCGAATACAAGATCGTCCAGGGCCTGGAGATCGACGAGTTCTCGCAAGAGCGCATCAACCTCACGCTGAAGGAACTGACCGAAGAGCGTGAAGGCGTGGCGCACCTGCTGGCCTAAGGCAGCTTGCGGTCGATGGAGCCGGCCGAGCCGTCCGTCCGCCGCACACGCCGTGCCGCCTCTCCAGGCGGCGCGGCGAATTCGGCTTGTGCCGCCGCCCCTGGCGGCACGGCTACTCCCGCTTCGACTGAACACCCTATGCACCCTTCCGAGGTTTTATTCCAGGGCAAACGCCAGCCGCTCCTCCTCCCCGCCTGCGATCACTACGCCGGCTCGGAGAAGCTGATGCGCAAATCGATGGCCCTGCAACAAGAGCTTGGGCCGGTCTTCGACATCACCTTCGACTGCGAGGACGGCGCCGCCGCCGGCAGCGAAGCCGAGCATGCCGCCCTGGTGGCCGCGCTGCTCAATAGCGAAGACAACCGCTTCAACCGCATCGGCGCCCGCGTCCACGAGCCGGCCAGCCCCCACTTCGCCAACGACGTCGCCGCCATCGTCGGCGGCGCGGCCGCGCGCCTGGCCTACGTGATGCTGCCCAAGGTGAGCAGCGCGATGGAAGTGGCGCGCGCGATCGACCTGATCAACCAGCACGCCGGCCCTGCACGGGCGGAATTGCCGGTACACGTTCTGATCGAGACCCACGGCGCCCTGCGCGAGGCCTACGACATCGCCGCCCTGCCCCAGGTCGAATCCCTGTCCTTCGGCATCATGGACTTCGTGTCCGCGCACTACGGCGCGATTCCGGCCGCCGCCATGCGTACGCCCGGCCAGTTCACCCACCCGCTGGTGGTGCGCGCCAAGCTCGAGATCGCGGCCGCCTGCCACGCCCATGGCAAGGTCCCGTCGCACAACGTGACCACCGACATCAAGGACAGCGCCACCGTCGCCAACGACGCCCAGCGCGCGGCCGCCGAATTCGGCTTTACCCGCATGTGGAGCATCCACCCGGACCAGATCAAGGCGATCCTCAAGGCCTTCACCCCGCGCTTGTCGGAAGTGAACGAAGCCACCAACATCCTCGGCGAGGCGATGGCCGCCGGCTGGGGACCGATCGCCCATCACGGCCGCTTGCACGACCGCGCGAGCTACCGATATTATTGGACCGTTTTGCAGCGCGCGAAGCTGGCCGGCCTTGGCCTGCCGGAAGCCGCCGCGGCAATCGTCAACCAACCGGAAGCCTCCTGATGTCCACCCACCTGTCCAAACTCCTCGCCGCCTGCGCGTTCGCGCTGGCGGCCGCCGGCGTGTGCGCGCCGGCCGTCTCCGCCCCCGCCGAAAAACATCCGAAGGCGGAAGACGTGCTGAAGGCGCAGGCCAAGCAAGCCAAGTCGAGGTCCAAGAAGGCCAAGGCCGGTGCAGCCGCAGCCGCAGCCACTGCCGCCGCAGCCACTGCCGCCGCGGCCGATCCGCTCAGCCCCGAGGTGGCCGAGCCGGACATCACCGACACCGTCGTCACCGACTACGCTTGTGAACTGAACAACAAGATCACGATCTACACGAACGAAAAGGACGACAGCCACATCGCCCTGCGCTGGAAGAAGCGCCTGCACCGCCTTGAGCGCGTGGGCACGACCACCGGCGCCCTGCGTTTCGAGAACCCGCACTACGGCCTGATCTGGATCGGCATTCCCGCCAAGGGCATCCTGCTGGATTCGAAGCTGAACCGCCAGCTGGCCAACGAATGCAAGAACGCCCAACAGGCGACGGCTGTCGTGGCCGCAGCGCCCGAGGACAAGAAAAGCTGATGCAGGCATTTGCCCGCCGCGCATCGCCCGATGTTATTTGGTATTGAAATAACAAAATCCCCACTGAAGGAGAGATTATGTCTCGCAACACTCTGAACACACTGAAGGAATTCCCGATCGGCGCCAGCCAGTCGGGCCAGTTCTACTCGCTGCCGGCCCTGGCCGACAGCCTCGGTGTGAACCTGTCGCGCCTGCCGGTGTCGATCCGTATCGTCCTCGAATCCGTGCTGCGTAACTGCGACGGCAAGAAGGTCACCGAAGAGCACGTCAAGCAGCTCGCCAACTGGGGCGCGACCGCCGAGCGTACCGACGAGATCCCCTTCGTCGTCGCCCGCGTCGTGCTGCAGGACTTCACCGGCGTGCCGCTGCTGGCCGACCTGGCCGCGATGCGCAACGTCGCCGCCAAGACCGGCGCCGATCCGAAGAAGATCGAGCCGCTGGTGCCGGTCGACCTGGTGGTCGACCACTCGGTCACCATCGACCACTTCCGCGAACCGAACGCGCTCGACCTGAACATGAAACTGGAATTCCAGCGCAACAACGAGCGCTACCAGTTCATGAAGTGGGGCATGCAGGCCTTCGACACCTTCGGCGTCGTGCCGCCGGGCTTCGGCATCGTCCACCAGGTCAACCTGGAATACCTGGCGCGCGGCGTGATGCGCCAGGGCGAAGTGTTCTACCCGGACACCCTGGTGGGCACCGATTCGCACACCACCATGATCAACGGCGTCGGCGTGGTCGGCTGGGGCGTGGGCGGCATCGAGGCGGAAGCCGGCATGCTGGGCCAGCCGGTCTACTTCCTGACCCCGGACGTCATCGGCGTCAACCTGAAGGGCAAGCTGCGCGAAGGCTGCACCGCGACCGACCTGGTGCTGACCGTGACCGAGATGTTGCGCCGTGAAAAAGTCGTGGGCAAGTTCGTCGAGTTCTTCGGCGAAGGCACCCGCTCGCTGTCGACCACCGACCGCGCGACCATCGCCAACATGGCCCCGGAATACGGCGCGACCATGGGCTTCTTCCCGGTGGACGAAGCAACCGTCGACTACTTCCGCGGCACCGGCCGTACCGAAGAAGAACTGGCTGCCTTCGAGAACTACTACAAGGCCCAGGGCATGTTCGGCATCCCGCAGGAAGGCGAGATCGACTACACCCGCGTGCTGGAACTCGACCTGTCGACCGTGACCCCGTCGCTGGCCGGCCCGAAGCGCCCGCAAGACCGTATCGAACTGGGCCACGTGAAGAACACCTTCACCGAGCTGTTCAGCAAGCCGACCACCCAGAACGGCTTCAACAAGGCGCCGGAAGACCTGGGCCGTGTCTACGAGACCAGCAACGGCGTGCGCGTGAAGAACGGCGACGTCCTGATCGCCGCCATCACCTCGTGCACCAACACCTCGAACCCGAGCGTGCTGCTGGCTGCCGGCCTCCTGGCCAAGAAGGCGGTCGAGCGCGGCCTGACCGTGGCGCCGCACATCAAGTCCTCGCTGGCCCCCGGCTCGCGCGTGGTCACCGAGTACCTGACCGCCGCCGGCCTGCTGCCCTACCTGGAAAAGCTGGGCTTCGGCGTGACCGCCTACGGCTGCACCACCTGCATCGGCAATGCCGGCGACCTGACCCCGGAACTGAACGCCGCGATCGTCGAGAACGACATCGTCGCCTCGGCCGTCCTGTCGGGCAACCGTAACTTCGAAGCGCGTATCCACCCGAACATCCGCTCGAACTTCCTGGCGTCGCCGCCGCTGGTCGTCGCCTACGCGATCGCCGGCAACATGACCCGCGACCTGATGTCCGAGCCGGTCGGCAAGGACAGCAACGGCGTCGACGTCTACCTGGGCGACATCTGGCCGACCTCGCAGGAAGTCGGCGAACTGATGCGCTTCGCGATGAACTCGGAAGTCTTCAAGAAGAACTACGCCGACGTCAAGGGCAACCCGGGCGAACTGTGGGAGCGCGTGTCGTCGACCGAAGGCCAGGTGTACAACTGGCCCGAGTCGACCTACATCGCCGAGCCGCCGTTCTTCAGCGACTTCGAGATGACCCCGAAGGCAGCCGCCAGCGGCATCACCGGCGCCCGCGCACTGGGCGTGTTCGGCGACTCGATCACCACCGACCACATCTCGCCGGCCGGTTCGATCAAGGAAGACGGCCCGGCAGGCAAGTGGCTAAAGGACCATGGCGTCCTGAAGGCCGATTTCAACTCCTACGGCTCGCGCCGCGGCAACCACGAGATCATGATGCGCGGCACCTTCGCCAACGTGCGCATCAAGAACAAGATGATCCCGGCCAAGGCGGACGGTTCGGCGGTCGAGGGTGGCATCACCATCCACCAGCCCTCGGGCGAACAGCTGTCGATCTACGACGCGGCAATGAAGTACGTGGCGGAAGGCACCCCGACCATGATCTTCGGCGGCGAAGAGTACGGCACCGGTTCCTCGCGCGACTGGGCGGCCAAGGGCACCCAGCTGCTGGGCGTGAAGGCGGTCATCTGCCGTTCCTTCGAGCGTATCCACCGCTCGAACCTGGTGGGCATGGGCGTGCTGCCGCTGCAGTTCATCGGCAACGACAGCGTCGAGTCCCTGGGTATCACCGGCAAGGAAACCTACGACCTGAAGGGCCTGGAAGGCGAGATCAAGCCGCAACAGCTGGCGACCCTGGTGATCCACCGTGAAAACGGCGAAGCCCAGGAAGTCAAGGTGCTGCTGCGTATCGACACCCCGATCGAAGTCGACTACTACAAGCATGGCGGCATCCTGCCGTTCGTGCTGCGCCAGCTGCTGGCTGCCTAAGCCGGACTGCTGAAGTTCAAAGGGCCGGAATCCGCGAGGGTTCCGGCCCTTTTCTTTTATGGTCTACGCAAGCACGCCCCGTTTGCGTCAGTCCGTGCAGTCCGGCGAGGACCCAGCCGGCTTGCCGCGGCCTATTTTCGCGAAGGATTCCAGGCCGGCGCCGATCGAGTCGTCCTTGGCGCGGCTTCTCTCCGCGGCAATGAATGAATAATGGTAGCCGTAGTAACTCCTCGCATCCGGCTGGAACAGGAGCAGTGCAACCTCGCACTCGCAGATTTTGTTGCGCGCGCAGATATCGAGTGCAGCAAAAAAATCATTAATGACTGCGACCTCGCGGCGAAGATTCTCGTCATGAATGACTCGCCGCGTAAACGCATAGTATTTGTCGGCGGACCCGATGACCTGCTCGTACTCGGCCGCGTGCCGCAGCCAGGCCGATACCAGCACGGTCCTGGCTTCCAGTACATGGTTGCTGTTGTAGCGGTCAAAGAAGGCCAATGTCTCTTTCACACGGTCGTCGTGCTTTTTATCGAGATACTGGACCATGGCGAAAACGCCGCCGACAGCGATCGCCACGGCCCCTGCAATGGGCGTCAGTACGTCCGTCCATTCCTTCAGTTCGGTGAGTTTCATACTCCCCTGCAATGAGGAAGATCCGGATTGCGTTTGCAAGGGTCGTCGAGCCCTTCCTGGGTGCCGCCTCCCGCTGAAGGGAGTGCGGGGGCAGTCGAGCCGGAAGTCCCTGTACCGCCTTTACCGGGGTCCGCCCTGCCCGTCGTCCCGGTAGTACCGCTCCCCGGTAGTGTTCTCCGGAACTCCTCCAAGCTATCCCGGCCGGTGCCGGGCCGCGAAGGCGGCCACATTGTTGCATCGCCTGGCTTGCCATTGGGATTCTTCGGATCTTTTTGATGCCCGGAGTCGCGAAGCACCTCGAGTGCGGACGCTTTCGCTTCCTTCGCGGATTTGTCCGCTTCGATCGCAAACTGTTTCGCGGCGCCGGACGACTTCATTGCATCGGTCACCGCCTTCCTCGTGGCGGCATCCTGGCCTTTTCCAGCCATAGGCTGAGCCAGCAGAACAGAGGAAAAGCATAGGCACAATGGAATGACGTACAGGCTCCCTGGTCTCGCAATCATGTCAGCTCCTGAAGTGGGAAACGCCGCTCAACAAAGAAGGAATGCAAGATCCAAGCCAGTTTGCCGAACAAGCGCCGTTTCAGTCACTTAACTCAGCTGCGGGATGCTCCGTGACGACCTGTGTCAGATTCGTCGACAAGTCCTCGAACGTGCATCGTGAATCGAACTCGGTTCACGCGAATGGCCTCGGTTTTCGGCTGCCGAATGCTCACTCGCCGAGAGCGGCGAGGTCTTGCCGTCTTCACTGCAACACCAAAAGGAAGAGACACACTAGACTTTTGCGCAATGTCTAAATGGAAAGGCTATACTCCGGGATTCGCCATATCGCCCCCATGAGCATACGCCTCCGCCTGATCCTCCTGATCGCCTCCGTCCTGCTGCCGGCCTTCGCCGCCGGCGCGATCGCGGTCTGGTTCGTCTATGCCGAGGAGCAGGACGCCCAGGAACGCAGCCTGTCGGAAGCCGCGCGCGTGCTGGCCCAGCTGGTCGACAACGAATTGCGCAACAGCGCCAACATCCTGCAGGCGCTGTCCACCTCGCCCGACCTCGCCGACGGCGACCTTGGACGCTTCTACAGCCACGCCAGGACCCTCTCGGCCGACGGCCGCAATCCGATCAGCCTGAGCGACCTGCGGGGGCGGCAGATCCTGAATACCCGCCTGCCCTTCGGCACCCCCGGCCGCACCATCAACGGGCGCCTGTTCGAGTTGCGGCAGCAGGCCGGGCCAAGCCGGCCGCTGGTCTCCGACCTGTTCTTCTCCGCCCTCGGCCAGCGCCACGAATTCGCGATCCAGGCGCCGGTCTTCGTGCAAGGCGAACTGCGCCACTACCTGTCGCGCCGGATGGAAGCGAAAGAGCTGCAGCGCTTCCTGGGCCGGCAGGGATTCCCCGACAAGTGGATCACCTCGCTCGTCGACCGGCAGGGCACGGTCATCGCGCGCAGCCTGCACGTCGAGCAGTTCATCGGCAAGCGCGCCACGGGCGAGCTGGCGCGCAAGATCGCCGCCGGCATGGAACAGGGAACCAATGACGGCGTGTCCCTCGACGGCACCCGCGTCAAGGCCTTCTTCTACCGCGCGCCGATGTCGGAATGGACCATCATCCTGAGTGTCCCGGTCGCCGAACTGAACGGCCCCGCGCTGCGCGCCTCGCTGCTGCTGGCCGCGCTCTTCACCCTGATCCTGGCGGCCGCCCTGGCCCTGACCCAGCGCTACCTGAGACGCATCCTGGCCCCCGTCCACCGCCTGCGCGACGACGCCCAGCGCCTGGGACGCGGCGACGCCGTCACGCCCTTCGCCTCCGGCCTCGCCGAACTGGACGTGGTGAACACCACCCTGGTGCGCGCCAGCGGCGAGCTGCGCGCGGCCAACGCCAACATGGAAAAGCGGGTGGCCGAAGCGATCGAATCGACCGAGCGGGCCCAGCGCGCCCTGCTGCATTCGCAGAAGCTCGAGGCGCTCGGGCGCCTGACCGGCGGCGTCGCGCACGACTTCAACAACGTTTTGCAGACCCTCACCGCAGCGCTGCAGCTGATCGCCATCGAAGCGAATCCGGACAGGCTGCCGGACCGCATCGCCGTGTGCAAGCGCGCGGTGGACCGCGCCGCCGCCCTGGTGGCCCAGCTGCGCGCCTTCGGCCGTACCCAGGACGCCTACCTGCAGACCGTGCGCGCCGACGAGGCGGTGAGCTCGGCCCTGCCCATGCTCAGGAACAGCCTGCCCAGCGCCATCCGGCTGGACACCGCGATCGCGTCCGGCGCCTGGGCGGTGAGGATCGACCTCACCCAGTTCGAGCTGGCCTTGCTCAACCTGGTCCTGAACGCGCGCGACGCCATCGAAGGCCAGGGCCTGATCACGGTCCGCGTCGAGAACCATCATGAACACGGCGCTGCGGACGGTCCGGTCCCGGCCGGCGAGTACGTCCGCATCGAGATCGCCGACACCGGGGCCGGCATGACGCCCGAGGTCCTGGCCAAGGCCTGCGATCCCTTCTACACCACCAAGCCGGTCGACAAGGGCAGCGGGCTCGGACTGCCACAGGCCTACGGTTTCGCCAGCCAGTCGTACGGCACCCTGGTGCTCAGGAGCGCGGTCGGCGCCGGCACCACGGCCAGCCTCTACCTGCCGCGCGCCGCGCCTGGCGCCGTGGCCCAAGCTCTGCCTGCCGGCCGCGACGGGGCGTCGGCCTCGCCCGGCCTGGCGGCCACGGTGCTGTTCGTGGAGGACGACAGCCTGGTGCGCGACAGCGTGATGCCGATCCTGGAACAGGCCGGGGCCGAAGTCCTGTGCGCCCGCAACGCCGAGGACGCGCTGCGCCTGCTGGAAGCCGGCCACCAGGTCGATATCCTGTTCACCGATATCGTGATGCCGGGAAAGCTGAATGGCGTGATGCTGGCGAAGCAGGTGCGCGAGCGGTTCCCGCACATCGCCTTGGTACTGGCCACGGGGTATTTCGCGGAGCACTTCGAACTACCGGAAGCCACCCTGCTGACCAAACCCTACCAGGCCAGCGACGTCCTCGAGGCGCTGCGGCGCGCCATCCTGTCCGCCGGCGGGCGCGAGCCGGTGCCGCTTTCGGCCACTCCCTGATGCGCGGGCGTCAGCCGCGCACCGATCGTCCCCAACGAAAAAAACCCTCCTGAGCGGATCAGGAGGGTGAATCCGGTTGCCCGGCGGGGGGTGGTACTCCGAGAAACAACAATCCACTTCAGGTGCGCGTCCACGGGACCGCGTCACCGGCGCGTCCGAACGACGCATTGCCGGCCCATTGATAAATGAGAACGATTCGTATTATCTTTCGTATTTGTGCGTTTGGCAAGCATGGACGGGGCAGGCCTCCTTGTCGGGCAAGTACAGTTTCCCTTGTGTTCGTGGCATGTGGCCGAATCAACTACAATACCGGGGATAAGGGTTTATGATGCCCCCATGGACTTTCGATCCACACTTTATTGAAGAGACCCCTTAGCGCCATGCGTCGTCCATCCAAAGATTCATCTCCTAAACTATCCGCAGAAAGCCAGCGCCTCGTCAGCGTCTCGCAAGCCATCATGCAGGCTGCGAGCCGTGTCGAGGAGCGGGCCTGGGAACGCCAACTGGACACGCAACTGCAGAAACTGCTCAAGACCAACCACCAGGACAGCATCGACCTGGCCCTGAACGTCCTCTTCAAGGACGATCTCGGCGCCTACGATGTCCTGATGGATACCGTCGAGGCGATCAGCGAATCGGCCACGATGGTCGAGCAGCAGGACGGCGGCGACGTGACCTGGCAGTCGCTGCTGGTCGCCGCGCCGATCCTGGCCTGGACCCGCTTCTCGATCGCGACCGGGAACATCCCGTCCGAGCTGCTGAACACGCTGTCCGCGCACTTCTCGGCCCACCTGCTGGCCGACGGCGCCCGCCTGGCCATCGCACCCACCCTGTATTCGATCGACCAGCTGCCGCGCACCCACGCCGAGACCTACGCCCTGACCAGCAAGCTGGCCGCGGCCGCGCACAAGGGCGGCACCATCAAGCCGGCCGCGCGCGAGGCCGAGACCGCGCCCTTCCTTGCCGACACCCGCTACCTGCTGGTGGCCATCGTCGCGCCCCAGGGCGCGCCGCTGTTCCGCTGGCAGGAACCGCAGCACCACCTGCACTTCGCCGAGGAACGCAACCGCGCGCTGGAACAATGGCGCGCCCAGGCCACGGCCAATGTCGCGCGCCTGCTGCCGGGCTGCGGCATCGAGCTGCTGCTGCCGGAGGCGTATTACGTGGCCTGCCGCGAAGCCGACAAGCTGATCCGCCCGATCTCGATCCGCGCCGCCGTCCACTACCTCACCAACACCCTGGGTGTGGAAGCCTCGGACCTGCGCGCCGTGATCGCCGGTTTCGGCGAGGAAGCCGCCGACATCCAGATCGACGAGTACCGCGTCTCCTTCACCATGCGCCAGAGCCCGGACGTGGTCTACGGCATCGTCTGGCCGCTGTACGGCCAGGAAGACGAGAACGGCACGCCGATGGAAGGCCCGCTGGCCGCCAGCCCGACGCCGCTCACGCCGATCAACGAGATCGTCGCCCACCTCAACGATGCGGGCATCGCCCACATCAAGCGCATCAACGAGCGCTACGTGGCCGAGTACTGCGACGACTGCGGCTCACCGCTGTTCTCCGACCCGACCGGTGAACTGGTGCATGCCGAAATGCCGGAAGACGCACCGACCGGCACCGAGCACTTCCACTGATGCCGCGGGCGTCTCCCGAGCTCCCGGAAGCGCCCTTTCCCTTCCCGCCATGATCGACCTCCACATCCGCCCCGAACAGCCCGCCGATGCGGGGGCGATCGCCGCCCTGCTCCACGCCGCGTTTGCCGGCAACCCGCACAGCAATCACACCGAGCACCTGATCGTCGAACGGCTGCGCGCCAGCGGGCGCCTGAGCGTGGCGCTGGCGGCCCTGTTGCCGGACGGCCGCCTGGCCGGCCATGTCGCCTTCTCGAAGGTGAGCATCGATGGCCGTGACGAAGGCTGGTATGGACTGGGGCCGCTCGCCGTATTGCCGCAGCTGCAGGGCCAGGGCGTGGGTACGGCCCTGGTCGAGGCAGGCTTGTCGGTACTGCGCCGCAAGGGCGCGCGCGGCTGCGTGGTGCTGGGCGAGCCCGCGTACTACGGCCGCTTCGGCTTTGCGCAAGACGCCGGCCTGCGCTATCCCGGCCCGCCGCCTGAGTACTTCATGGCGCTGGCCTTCGACAGTCCGGCTCCGCAGGGTGTCGTCGCCTACGACAGCGCTTTTGCCTAGTTTCTACCTGACCGTTTTACGATAGTCCGATCACCCCGGCACGTCTCTCCGGCGAAGGCCGTAACCCAAGTTCTGTCGGCATTCCCGCTGCGCCACCAAGTTGGGCGCCGGCCTTCGCCGGTGCGACGGTCTCACGGGTAGCGATGAGATTCATCGATGCCCCCTGCTCCCGGCACCCTGAACTGCTCCGCCAGCCCCAGCGCACGAAAACGCTCCACCACGAACTCCACGAATACCCGCGTCTTGGCCGGCAGCAGCCTGCGGCTCGGGTAGTAGATGCACAGTGGCCGCGCCAGCGCATACCAGTCCGGCATCAGGTGCACCAGCTCGCCGCTGTGCAGGAAGGGCAGCGCATGCGGCGCCGGCAGCAGGGCCAGGCCCATGCCGGCGCGGGCCGCGGCGGCCATCGCTTCCGGATCGTCGCACACCGCCGCCGCGCGAAAGTCGGCCGGCACCTCTTCTCCCTCGTCAGTGCGCAGGGTCCAGGTATAGAGCCTGCCCGTGCGGATGGCGCGCCGCGCAATGCCATCATGCAGCGCGAGCTCGCGCGGATGTTCCGGCCGTCCGCGCCGCGCCAGGTAGGCCGGCGACGCGGCCACGATGATGTGCACCTGGGTCAATTCGCGCGCCACCAGGCCTTCGCTCAACTCGATGCCGCCGCCGATCGCGACGTCGAAGCCCTCGCCCACCAGGTCGACCTGGCGATTCTCGAAGTAGAGGTCGGGCACGACGGCCGGGTAGCGTTCGCGGAAAACTTCCAGCATCGGCACGAAATAGGTGCGTCCCACGGCCGGCGCCATGCTCACCTTGAGCTTGCCCGCCGGCTGGGCCGCGCCCTCGCGCGCGGCCAGCACCGCGCCTTCGATCTGGCGCCAGGGCTCGGCCACCTCGCGCAGGAATTGCTCGCCTTCCTCGGTCAGGCGCAGCTGGCGCGTGGTGCGCTGGAACAGGCGCACGCCGAGATGGCGCTCGAGGGCGGCGACGTTCTTGCTGACCGCGGCCGGAGACAGGCCGAGCCGGCGCGCGGCAGCGGAAAAGCCGCCTTCCTCGGCGCTGTAGAGGAAGGAAACGAGGTGGCTGATCGATTCGAGCATACGCCCATTTTATACCGCTGGTTGAAATTGTTTCGACAAACTACCGGCTAGTTTCAACCGGAGGTAAGGAAGATACTGTGTTCATCCACAACCCACCAGGAGAACACCATGCACACCCTCACCAGCAAAGTCGCTTTCGTCACCGGCGGTTCGCGCGGCATCGGCGCCGCCATCGTGCGCCGCCTGGCGGCCGACGGTGCGGCCGTCGCCCTCACCTACCAGAGCTCATCCGGCGCGGCCGAGGCCCTGGTGCGCGAGATCGAAGCCGCCGGCGGCCGCGCGCTCGCCATCCGCAGCGACGCCGCCGACCCGGCCGCCCTGCAGCAGGCCATCGATAGCGCCGCCGACCACTTCGGCCGGCTCGACATCCTGGTCAACAATGCCGGCGTCCTGCACATGGGGCCGGTGGACGAGTTCGCGATCGAGGATTTCGACAGGACGGTGGCCGTCAACGTGCGCGCGGTCTTCGTGGGCGCCAAGGCGGCGCTGCGCCACATGGGTGAAGGCGGACGCATCGTCAACATCAGCAGCGTCAACGCGCTGCGCATGCCCTTCGCGGGCGCAGCGGTCTATGCGATGAGCAAGTCGGCGCTGAGCGGACTGGTCAAAGGCCTGGCGCGCGACCTGGGGCCGCGCGGCATCACCATCAACAACGTGCTGCCGGGACCGGTGGACACGGACATGAATCCGGAGAAGTCGGACTTCGGCGCCACCCTGCATGGCCTGATGGCCCTGCCCCGCCACGGCCGTCCGGAAGAAGTGGCGTCGATGGTGGCCTACCTGGCCGGCCCGGAATCGTCCTTTGTCACCGGGGCCGACCTGCTGGTCGACGGCGGCTTCGGCGCCTGAGCGCTCAGTACCGGTACGTCAGGTCTCGGCCCACTGCCGCAGCAGGTTGTGATAGTGGGCCGTCAGCGCCACCGTCTCCGGGCAATCGCCCAGGCGGCCGCGCAGGGACTCGATGGTGCGGTCCAGGTCGTATAGCATGCTGCGCCGGGCGTCGTCGCGGATCATGCTCTGGGTCCAGAAGAAACTGCAGATGCGCTCGCCCTGGGTGACGGGCTGGACCCGGTGCACGCTGGTCGAGGGATAGACGATCAGGTCGCCCGCGTCGAGCTTGACCTCGTGCTCTCCGTAGGTGTCCTGCACCACCAGCTCCCCGCCCTCGTACTCCTCGGGCGCGGAAAGGAACAGGGTGCTGGAGACGTCGGTGCGCAGCATGCCCGGCATGCCCGGCACCACGCGCACCGCGCCGTCGACGTGGTCGCCGTAGTGCTCGCCCTCGCCGTAGCGGTTGAACAGCGGCGGCATCGAGCGCACCGGCAGCACGGCCGCGAAGAACATGGGATTGCGCGCCAGCGCCGCCTGCACGATGGCGGCCAGCTCGCGTCCCTCGGCCGAGGCTTCGGGCAGCTGGCGGTTGCGCTTGACCTGGGCGCCCTGGGCGCCCACGGTGGCGCGGCCGTCGGTCCAGTCGCTGCGCTCCAGGCGCGTGCGGATGATGCGCACCTCGTCCTGGGTGAGCACGTTCGGAATATGCAGGAGCATGAACAATCCTTCCCTCAAATGGCAAACCGGCCGGGCGAAGGCCGGCCGGTTTGCCTTCACGCCGCTTAGAAGCGGATGTTCGCGGTCAGGCTGGCCGAACGCGGGGCGCCCGGGGTGTAGCGGTAGCCGCTCTTGTTGATGCTGGCGACGTACTGCTCGTCGGCCAGATTGTAGACGTTCAAGCGCAGGTCGAGGTGCTTGTTGACCTTGTAGGATGCCATCGCGTCGAACACCCAGTACGAGTCGGTGAAGGCCGGGGTGCCGATGGCGCCGTCGGTACCGCGCTTGAGCTTGTCGCTGAAGCGCGCGCCGCCGCCGATCTTGAAGCCGCCCGGCAGTTCATAGGCGGTCCACAGGGTGAACGACTGCTTCGGCGTATAGGTCAGTGTGTTCTCGCGCGATGCAGTGATCATGCGGCCGCGCTCGACGCTGGTGTCCATGTAGAGGTAGCCCGCGCTGACCAGCCAGCCCGTCGCCAGCGCGCCGGTGGCGCCCAGCTCGATGCCCTGCACGCGCTTTTCGCCGGTCTGCGACCAGGTCAGGTCCACCGGATCCTGCTCGACCTCGTTCTTCACGTCGGTGCGGAACAGCGCGGCCGACAGCGACAGCTTCTGGCGCAGCAGGTCCAGCTTGCCGCCGATTTCGGTGGTGGTGGTCTTCTGCGGTTCGTAGATCGGGTTCTGCGGACTGTTGGCGTTGCCCGAGACGGTGAAGTTCGCGCCCGGCGGCTGCTTCGAGCTGGCCACCATCGCATAGACACTGCTGCTGGTGGTCGGCTTGTACAGCAGCGAAGCCTTGCCGTTGACCAGGGTGTCGCTCACGGTGAAGTGGGTCGGCACCAGCACGTTGTTGGTCAAGGCCACGACCGAGTAGTCGCCCTCGTAGCGCTCGACGCGCACGCCGCCGTTGAAGATCCAGCGCTCGCCCAGCTTGATGGTGTCGAAGGCGTACAGGGCCTGGGTGTCGATGTCGCCCTTGTTGTAGGCGCCGGTGCGGCGCGGGTTGAAGTCGCCCACGACGACGTTCGAATCCGGACGGTACAGGTTGGCTGGCGCCAGCGTGCCCAGGCCGGTGCGGCCGTAGCTGATCTGGCGTTCGTTGGCCAGTTCCAGGCCGGCCACCACGGTGTGCGAGAGCGCGCCGGTGGTGAAGTCCGCCGTCAGGCTGGTCTGGTTGGTCAGGATCTTGTTTTCCTGGTCTTTCGAGGTACGGGTGGTGCGCGCCACGGTCCAGGTCGACGGATCGCCCTCGACCGGGGTGCTGAAGTTGGCGGCGGTGGCAGTCCAGGCGCTCAGCAGGTAATCCTGGGTGGTGCGGCCGTAGCGGCTGGTGTTCTGCAGGCGCAGGGTCGGCGAGAACTCGTGCTCGACGCGCACGGTCGCCATGTCGGCCTCGATCTTGTCGAAGTCATGCTTCGAACCATAGAAGTTCTCCGGATCGACCGGTGCGGCGGCGCCGATGAAGGGACGCTTCGGGTCCGGGCTGGTGTAGCCGGGCAGGCCGACGGTCGAGACGCCGCCGTCGGGGATGTTGTCCTGGTCGACGTGCAGGTAGTCCAGGTAGACGCGGGTCGGACCGTTCAAGCCGAAGCCCAGGCTCGGGGCCACCGCCCAGCGCTTGTTGTTGACCACGTCGCGGGCG
Source organism: Massilia sp. DD77 (assembly GCF_036961685.1). Taxonomy (NCBI): domain Bacteria; kingdom Pseudomonadati; phylum Pseudomonadota; class Betaproteobacteria; order Burkholderiales; family Oxalobacteraceae; genus Massilia; species Massilia sp. DD77. The sequence goes on along the minus strand of NZ_JBAMDH010000017.1, from coordinate 102,806 downwards.
GGATTGCCGGCATCCTGGGCCAGCACGTTCAGGCGCAGCGCAATGCCGCGCTCGGCGTTGAGGACCGTGTTGACATCGGCCGTGGCGCGCTTCTGCGAGGCGCTGCCGCCGGTGAGCGAGCCGGACGCCGCTTGCGTCAGGTTGGCTTTCTTGGTGACCAGGTTGACCGAGCCGGTCGGGGCGCCGCGGCCGGTGTCGGTGCCGGCCGGGCCCTTGACCACGTCGATCTGTTCCAGGTTGAAGACGTCGCGCGAGACCGAACCGACGTCGCGCACGCCGTCGACGAAGATGCTGCCCGAGGTGTCGAAGCCGCGCATGAAGATCGCGTCGCCGGTGTTGGTGTTGCCGTTCTCACCGAGGAAGAAGGCGCCGACGCCCGGGGTGTTGCGCAGTGCCTCGGTCAGGGTCAGGGCGCCCTGCTGCTCGAACAGTTCCTTCTTGATCACCTGCACGGTCTGGGCGGTGTCGACCAGCTTTTCCGTGTACTTGGGCGAGGAAGCGTACTCGGCGCGGAAGCCGTTGTCGACCTGGCCGACAATCTCCACGGTGGTGGCCGGCTTGGCGTCGGCCGGCGGCGGCGCGACGTTATCGGCCTGCGCGCCCAAGGGCAGCAGCAGCGCCGCCAGGGCGGTGCTCATCACGTGGTTGTTGGCGGTCGAGCGTTTGCGGCTTTTTATTGCTTTCATTACAAAACTTTCTCTGGTCAAGTTGACGGGATTGCATTGGATGGCGGCAATTGTAAATAAAATTTAAGATGATGTAAACGAGAATTGTTCTCATTCGCATGCTCATTCAATAAAATCCGGATGGCGCGCACGCGTGCCGCCCGGACCGGCGGTATGATCGCCGGACCATTCCATTAACCCCCGGAACCCGTCCCGGCAGCGGCTACCGTCTGCCGGACAGGTTCTCAAGCCAAGGAGCACAGCATGGAAACCCAGGAACTCCACCGCGGCCGGCTGATCGACCATATCCAGCTGGTGGTGCGCGACCTCCCCGCTTCGCAATCCTTTTACACGGCGGTATTCGAAGTCCTGGAGGTGCCGATGGGCGGCACCGGGGATGGGTATTTCTGGGTGGACGAACTGTTCGTCTCGACAGCCGAAAGCGAGGCGGCGCAAGGTGCGCTGACGGGACGCCACCACCTCGCCTTCCAGGCCCGGGACCGCGCCATGGTCGACGCCTTCTACAAGGCGGCGCTGGCGCATGGCGGCAAGGATAACGGCGGACCGGGCGAACGGCCGTATCACCCGGGCTATTACGCGGCCTTCGTGCTGGACCCGGACGGCAACAATATCGAGGCCGTTTACCACGGCGAGGCGAAGCGCAGCGCACCCTCGGTGAAGATCACGTTCTAAGCCTGGGGCGGGCCGCGCAAAAAAGGGCGCACGAGGCGCCCTGTCGATGTCGAGGCCGGCATCCACTGCCAGTCAGCGCTTCTTTTGCTGCTCCATCTGGTACAACATGTCCACGATGCTGCGCTTGCTGGGCGCCGCATACGTACACCAGAGCGTGGTGTCCTTGTCGAAGTAGATCGTGTCGTACACGAGGATTTCCTTGAGTTCGCCGATACGCGCTTCGCGGCCGAGTTCCCACTTGCACTGGTCCTCGCTGCATTCCAGTTTGCCGCCGGACGGCAGGTTCCGCTTCAGCGCCGCGAAATAAGCGGGCACGTTCTTGCCTGGCAAGCCAATAATCGCCTCATGGATCTTGCGGTCACGCATGCCGACCCGCACCTCGGTCGGCGCCACGCCGAGCAGCTTGTAGTTGGCGCCCTGGTAGGCGACGATGGCGCCATGCATGGAGTCCTGTTCCTGCCTGTCGACGACTTTGCGCGCCGCGGTCAGGGCAAGCACTTCCTCGGTGCTCGGTGGGCAGGATTGGGCAAGGGCCTGCGTGGCCGCCATCGGCAGGCACAGCAGCACAACGAACTGGCGGAAAGTTTTCAACCTGGTCTCGGGCGAACGGAACGGGACAGCGGATGCAGAAGGGGCAGGACGCGCGGATCTCATCGGATCCCCGCGGCGCTGACGTTCGACGGCTGGCGATACTGCACCGGCGGCGGCGCCGGCGGGGTATAGCTGTAGCCGCCCCCGTAGCCGCTGTTGCTGCGCCTATCTTCTTCTTCCTGTGCTTGCGCCTCGAAACGGCTGACGCGGGCGTTGGTGGCATCGACAAACTCGTTGAGGCGGCTGCGCACCTTGTCGACCTGTTGTTCGAGCCCTTCCTCGAGCTGCGCGGCGTTTTCCACCAGGCGCTCCTGGTCGCGGGTGGCGACCCGTCCGAGACGCGCCCAGACCTCGTCCGGCACGCAATGCGGCATGCGCTTGGCCGAGCAGGTATACGGCTGGGTCAATTCCGCCATCAGCACGTATTTGCCGAACTCGTCCGCGTCGAGCGAGGGCGCGGCGGCGTCCTGCGCCACCAGTCTGTCCAGGCAGGCGTGGTAGGTCCGCAGCCGCTGGTTCATGTTCTCGAGGGCGGTGTTGTTCATGTCCGGAGCCTGGTAATCGAAACTGCCGCAGCTGGACAGGGGCTTCACGGCGCGGGCACGCTCAACCATCTTTCGCAGAGTGGAGACAGGCGCCTGGGACAGCACCGGCACCAGGTACTCGGCCGGCTTGCTGTCGAAGGCGGCGCGCGCCGCCTTCAGGCTGCGCACCGCGTCGGCGTCGCTGCGGGCGATCTTCTGCGCCAGGTCGGCCTTGCGTCCCTTGTGGTCTTCCACCTCGGGAAGAATGGATTGAAGGCACGCCTTGCGGTTCTTCTGCTCCCCCTTCAGCCACTTTCCAAGTTCAAAGTCCAACTCGTTCATCGGCATCGTCGCCGCACCCTTTGCAATGGCTTCGGTCGAGGCGCCGGCCGTGCAGATCTCGAGCAGGCGTGCGTAACGCACGGCCGGATCGTCTTCCGTTTCGCCCTGGAAGCCGTAGCCGGCCTGCTTCCAGCCGAGCATGCCCCAGCGCAGCCAGTAGATGTTCGTGTACCCGGCCTTGCTTGCGCGCGCCGCCACCTGCTGGGACAAGCCGCATTTGAGGTGGTGACAATAAACCAGCAGGGGACGCGCCTTGCGGCCCTCGGTCAGGCCGGCCAGCGCATCGGCCAGCTTGGCCTGCACGCCTGCTTCGGCGCCTGCGGCCCAGCGCATCGCGATGGCGCCAGGAATCTTGCGTTCGTCGTCCACGGCGGCGATCACGATCAGCTCCTTGCCGAGCTTCTTCATCATGCAGCGCGCTTCGGGCGAGGTCACGGTGATGGCGCCGTCGATCGCCAACGGGGTTTCACCCGATTCGCGCTCATCGTCGCTGTAGCGTTTGACGTCTTCGCCTACGCGGCAGGCGCTTGCGGCGGTCTTCAGGTTGGCAGCGAACGCGGCATGGGGCGTCGCCAGCGCTGCAGCGGCAAGCGCCAGCGCGGTCAGGAGTCGAAAGGGGGACATGATCGGAGTTCAGAGAGGAAACCCGACGATGTTATCAGTTTGGCTCCGATATTTGTATTACTGAAACAAAGATTACCTGAAATATATTAGATACTGTTGGTATCTAGATACATATGTCCGTATGGCGGCTCGCTTCGCCCAGCCGCCGCCGGACGCGAAGGTCCAGCCCGGCATTCAGGCGAGGAATAGTTAGCGGCGGATGGCGGCGATGACCCTGGTGGCGAACTCCGCAGGGTTGCCCCTATGCCAGCGCCACACGATCACCAGGTCGTGGTCGGGCGACACCAGGATGGTGTTCTGCCCTGCCCCCAGCGCCGCATAGGCGTTGGCCGGCAGGCCCGGCAGGTTCTTGCCCTTGGTATTGAGCCACCACAGATAGCCGTAGTCGGGGCCATTGGCGCTGGGGCTGAGCGCGGCCTTGACATAGTCGGGCGGCACGATCTGGCGGCCGTTCCAGGCCCCTCCGCGCAGCCACAGGTAGCCGAAGCGGGCCATGTCCCAGCTGTCGATCCACATGCCGCCGCCCCAGCGGGTCCCGCCGCTGACGGAAGCCGCCTGCTTGCCGTCCAGGTCGACATAGCTGTTGTGGTAGGGCACCCACTTCCAGGTCTGGGAGGCGCCGATCGGGTCCATCACCTGTTCCTGGAACACCTCCGGCACCGGCTGGCCGAACACGCGCAGCAGCGACAGCGCGAAGCGGTTGATGCGTACGTCGTTGTATTCGTAGAAGCTTCCCGGCGCCTGGAGCGCGCGCGGCTTGCGCTCGCCGGCGCCGAATTCCGCCTTGCCGACGAAGTCGCCGTTCTTGCCCCACATGCTGCCTTGCCACTCGGATTCCTGCTGCAGGTGCTGCTTCCAGGTGATCGGCGCATTGTGGGCCGAGGCATAGCCGCCGTCGTTCACGCGCCGGGCCACGGCCTCGTCGGGCTTGACGCGCCCGTCGCGCACGGCCACGCCGGCCACCGTCGCCAGCATGCTCTTGGCCACCGAATAGGTCGGGTCGACGAACTGCGTGTCGCCGAACTCGGCCACCACATAGCCCTTGTAGATCACCAGGCCATTGGTAGGGGCGCGCCGGGTCGGCATCGAGCCCAGGCGCGCGCCGAAGGTGGCTTCCTGGTCGGAGAAATCGCGCGCGCGGGTGGTCTCGTGTGCTTGCGCATACTGCACCGCGGCCGCCAGGGCCGCCGGGTCCATGCCCAGCTGCGCGGGGGACTTGCGCGCCCAGTCGCCCGCGGGCGGGAAATAGCCCGGGTTGTCGGCGCTGCCGGTGGTACCGGTGGTGCCGCAGGCCGTCAGCAGCACGGCGGCGGAGAGCGCCAGCAAGCTGCGGCGCGGCATGTGTGTCATGAATTGGTCCAGGTGGAATAAGGATGGCGGATCAGGCTGGAGTTGTAATAGCGCTGCTCGCCGGTGACTTCCCGGCCGATCCAGGCCGGGAGCTCGAAAGCGGTGTCCTCGGACGGCAGTTCGATCTCGGCCACCACCAGGCCGGCATTCTCGCCCAGGAATTCGTCGACTTCCCAGGTGAAGCCGGCGTGCGCGATGCGGCGGCGGTATTTTTCGACCAGCGGGCGTTCGCACAGGCGGTCGAGCAGCTCGGCCGCCTCAGGCAGCGGGATCGGGTATTCCCATTCGCCGCGGGTGGCGCCGACGCTCTTGCTCTTGATCGTGAGGACGCCCTGCCCGCCTTCGATGCGCACCCGCACGGTGCGCATCGGGTCGGCGCACAGGTAACCCTGGCGCAGCAGCACGGGTTCGCCGAGCGCGCGCCAGGCCTCGCTTTGCACCAGGAACTTGCGCTCGATCTCGACGCCCATGGGATCAGTCCAGCGACTGCAGGATAGGCTGCAGCATCGCCGCGCCCAGCGCGCCGCTCCGCGCGCCGTTCCAGCCGGTATGGGCGTCGGGCAGGTCGGCGTTGTCCTTGAACGGCATCTCCAGGGTCAGCGACAGGCACTTGAAGGTGTGGCCGATGTACTTCGAGGCCAGGGTCAGCAGCTCGTCGTTGTACTTGCTGGCGGCATAGCCGTAGACGTTCTGGAAGTCCGGGCTGGCGGCCATGTAGCGCTCCACGAAAGCCTTCTGGCGCTCCATGCGTTCCGGGGTGAAGTCTTCGAGCATCTCGTTGCCGGCCACAAAGTTGTAGGGCAGCGCCTCGTCGCCGTGGATGTCGAAGAACATGTCGACGCCGGTCTCGTGGATCTTGTTCTTCACGCACAGCACTTCCGGGCTGCGTTCGAGGCTCGGGCTCATCCACTCGCGGTTGAGGTTGGCGCCCGCGGCGTTGGTGCGCAGGTTGCCGCGTACCGAGCCGTCCGGGTTCATGTTCGGAACGATGTAGAACACGGCGCGCGACAGCAGCTTGCGCGACACCGGATTGGCATTGTCCAGCAGCGCATCCATCATGCCTTCGACGAACCATTCGGCCATGGTCTCGCCCGGGTGCTGGCGGGCGATCACCCAGATTTTCTTTTCAGCCTGCGGATTGCCGATCACGACCAGGTTCATGTCGCGGCCGTCGACCGTGGAGCCAATGTCATGCACGCGCGCGATCGGGTTCTCGGCCACTTCGCCCAGCAGGCGCAGGTGGCGCTCCCAGGTATAGGGCTCGAAGTAGGCGTAGTAGACGCTGTCGAGCTCAGGCGTGTGGTTGACGGTCATGACCTGGCCGTCGAAGGAGGTCGGCACCCGGAACCAGTTCTCGGTGTCGTAGCTGGCGGCCACCTGGTAGTCCTCGAAGCCCTTCGGGTAGGTGGCCTGGCCCGCGTTCAGGAAACGCAGGGTGCAAGCCTGGCCGCGCGCGCCCTGCAGGCGGAAGTGGAACCACTGGTGGATGTCGGCGTGCGAATCCTTGCGCAGGTTCAGGTCGATCTGCCGGGGATGGTCGGCGCGGACCACCTCGATGGAACCGGAGTCGAACATCTGGCTGATTTTGATGGGCATGAGGGGGTCCTTTCGTGGCCGGTTACACAATACCGGTCAATGATACCGGAAGCTCGGCCGCCGGACCTCCCTGCCATCCGCCGCGCCGCAACGGGAAGATTACTGCGCGTCGAGGTCGATCAGGTCCTTGGCGTACATCGCCATGATCTGGCGCATCAGCTCGACGTTGCCGCGGTCGAGAACGACAGTCAGGTCCTGCTTGCTGTCGAGCGCGAAGTGCATGCGGATGGCGCCCGGCAGTTCCTTGCAGTTCACGTACTGGGCGCGCGGCGTATACGGATTGTCCCAGTCGTGCTGGGTGATCGCCGGGCCTTGCGGAGGCGGCGCCAGGTTCGGGTCGCGGTTGACCGGCAGGTGCTTGAGCAGCCAGAACACGATCGATGCGGGAACGTGGATGGCGAGGTCGTTCGCGCCCTGGGTGGAGAACTTGGTCAGCAACAGGTTGCCGACACGGTCGCACGACATGGACAGACTTTTGACTTGACGGATAACCGCTGGTTTCACGACGTTGTTCCTTAGGAATATTGAAAAAGGCGCAGCGATTCTACCGCATCCCATCGGCCTTGAGTATGTCGGAAAAGCCAATGGCGGAAAGCGCCCGCGGGAAACAGAACGGGGAGCCTCGTGGCTCCCCGCTGGATACTGGCGACAGCCTGGCGGCGCGCGCCGGCAGGCTGCTGGGATGACTTACTCTTTCGAGCCGCTGCGGTTGCCGCTCGACGAGCTCTGGCGGTTGCCGCCGGTCTTGCTGCTGGTACGGGAAGCACCGCCTGCGCTGGCGCTGGCCGACTGGCGGTTGCCGTGGCTCATGCTGCCGGCACGGCGGGCTTCTTCCGAAGTGAATTCGTGTGCCGTTCCTTTTGCGTGGGCAGCCTTGCCGCCCTGGCTGGCGATCTCGCGCTGGCGTGCCGGATCCATCGAAGCGAAACCGCGATTGCGGGTACCGCTGCTTTGGCTGTTGCCGCCTTGATTGCTGCCTTGTTTGCTACCTTGATTGCTTGAGGCCATGATGGTCTTCTCCCTGTTCGCTTTTAGAAACCGCCGCGTCCTGCGGCAGGCTTGATCCAGGCTCGCGGCAATGCGCCGATGAGCGAGGGTCGAAGTCATCTTAGGCACGCGTGACGGATGAGGGTATAGGACGCTTTCAGATGACTTTGTAGGACTACACGCGACAGAAAATGCATTAGCGAAAATGTACTTCCAGTCGTCAATAAATTGCTTCATCAACTGGTCAGAAACAGTCCTACACAGCACCCCTACGTCTTCCTATACTGTATTTAAAGAGGCACGAGCAATATGGCAATATCAGGCGGCGCTCGTTTCGCGCCGCCCCTGACGATACGAACAGGAGGCCAAGATGGATGCGAACCAACGCAGCGAAACCAATAACCAGACCAATAACGGCGCCAACGAAAAATGGACCGAGGGTGCGAAGGGCGATACCACCAGCGGCCCGAACGACCATACCTATCCGAACGGCGCCACGATGCAGCAGGCCCAGCCGGGAATGGGCCCTGGCGGCACGCAGCAGCAGGGCCAGCCCGCCGGGGCAGCCGGGCAGGACTGGTTCCAGCGCGACGACAGCAAGTTGCCCGCCACCGGGCGCGACCTGCACGGGGGCTCGATGCAAAGCCAGCAGACCGGCGGCTCGGGTCCGCAGCAGGGCATCACCGACAGCCACCAGCGCCAGATGGAGATCCATTCGGAAGCATGGGGCCTGCTGGAGCAGCCTGTCGGCCGCCATGCGAAGAACACCGGGGTGGACGTCCATCCGCATGCGGGCAACAGCCAGGCCGCGCATGACCTGAATCCACAGAACGTCGCCCAGCCCGAGCTGCGCGGCGGTTCCATGGGTCATCACCACCAGCACTACGACGCGCCGCAGGTGGTCGGCGAGTCGCCGGTGCGCAGCGCCCAGGCCGACCTGTCCGCGACCCCGCACGAGGAACTCTACGGCCGGGACCAGGAAAGCTTCCATGCGCCGCGCAGTGCGATGCAGGCCGGTCCGCAGAATGCGCAGTCCGGCGGTGGCCAGTCCGCGGGAGGAGATGGCGGCAGCGAGCAGCGCAGCGGCGGCCACTCGCAGTACAGCGCCGACCGCGACGGCTCCCAGACCGGCGAGCACGCCCGCGACACCGGCACCGAAGACGTGCACCTGTCGAACGATGTGGCGGGCGGCCTGCCGCGCAGCCCGGGCAACAGCGGTCCGCGCAGCGACAACCCGGGCTGGAAGCCGGGCGGCAGCATGCAGCGCGACCCGGCGGTGCATGAATCGAACGATACCGTCGGCGGCCTGCCGCGCAGCCCGGCCGGCGCCAACAAGCTGGCCGGCGACCGCAAGATGGATGACGACACCGGCTTCTCGCGCAAATAGCCATACGGCTTCCTGACGGCCTGCGTTCGCAGGCCGTCTGCGGGGAGGACTTCCTGCGCAGGAAGCCCTCCCCGTTTTATTGCATGGTTTTATTGCCTGACTACGGCGCCCGTCACGCGCTGGTATAGCTGGTCTTGACGGTCGTGAAGAACTCCACCGCGTTGCTGCCCTGCTCGCGCGGCCCGAAACTCGAGCCCTTGGTGCCGCCGAAAGGCACGTGGTAGTCGACGCCCGCGGTGGGCACGTTCACCATCACCATGCCGGCCTTGGCATTGCGCTTGAAATGCGTGGCGTGCTTGAGGGAGGTGGTGCAAATGCCCGCGGTCAGGCCGAACTCGGTATCGTTCGCCAGCGCCAGCGCATGGTCGTAGCCCTTGGCCGGAATCACCGAGGCGACCGGGCCGAAGATCTCTTCGCGCGCATGGCGCATACCCGGCTCGCAATCGGCGAACAGCGCCGGGCTGAGGAAGTAGCCGTCGGTGTCGCGCCGCAGGCGCTCGCCGCCGCACACCAGGCGCGCCCCCTCGCCTTTCGCGATCTCGATGTACGACAGGTCCTGCTCCAGCTGCGAGCTGTCGACCACGGGACCGATGTCGATGCCCTGGTGCAGCGCATGGCCGACCTTGAGCGCCGCCATGCGGCCGGCCAGGGCGTCGACGAACTTGCCGTAGATCTGCTCGTCGACGATCAGGCGCGACGAGGCCGTGCAGCGCTGGCCGGTCGAGAAGAAGGAGCCCTGCAGCGCGGCATTGACGGCGACGTCGAGATCGGCGTCGGCCAGCACCACCAGCGGATTCTTGCCGCCCATTTCCAGCTGCATGCGGGCACGGCGGCGGGCGCAGGCGAGCATCACGCGTTCGCCGGTGGAGGTCGAGCCGGTGAAGCTGATCGCGTTCACGCGGCTCTCGTTCAGCATGGCTTCGCCCACCACGCGGCCCGGGCCCATCGCCAGGTTGAACACGCCCGGCGGCAAGCCGGCGCGGCTGATGATCTCGGCCAGCGCCCAGGCGCAGCCCGGCACCAGCTCGGCCGGCTTGAACACGACGGTATTGCCGTAGGCCAGGGCCGGCGCGATCTTCCAGGCCGGGATGGCGATCGGGAAGTTCCATGGCGCGATGATGCCGACCACGCCGACCGGCTCGCGGGTGACGTCGACCTCGATGCCGGGGCGCACCGATGCCAGGCGGTCGCCGCGCACGCGCAGGGCTTCCTGGGCGAAGAACTTGAAGATGGCGCCGGCGCGGCCCGCCTCGGCGATCCCTTCCGGCAGCGTCTTGCCTTCCTCGCGCGACAGCAAGGTGCCCAGTTCGGTCTTGCGCGCCAGGATCTCGGTGCCGATGGCGTCGAGGGCGTCGGCGCGCTGCTGCACGCCCGACAGGCCCCATGCCGGCGCGGCCGCGTGCGCCGCCGCCACCGCCAGCGCGGCCTGCTCCGCGCCCGCGCTCGCGTACTCGGCGATCACGTCGCTGCGGTCGGACGGGCTGCGGGTGGTGGTGACGCCTGCGCCGGCCATCCACTGGCCATCGATATACAGTTGTTTCATGCTCGGTCCCTGTTGTTATGGTGATGATGGTGATGTCAGGCGGCAGTGTAGCAAACGCCGCCGGCATGAGCGTCCGAAAATGCCCCCGGCGCCTCCGGGGCGGCCCGGTCATTGATGCACATCGAAGCCGTCCCGCCGCGCAGGAACTCGGCAATATCGGGGCAATCGAACGGCACTCGACACCCTCTTGAGCGAGACCCACATGTCAATGTCAGCAAGGGATGACGCCGCGCCTGCCGTTTCGATCGTGCTGCCGGCCAGCGGCCGCATGGACCTGCTCGACCGCAGCCTGGATGCGCTGATGCGCCAGAGCCTGGACCCGCGCAGCTACGAGCTCATCGTCGTGGACGACGAGCCGAACCACCACACCCTGCACCTGGTGGCGGGCTGGCGCACGCGCACCCTCGACCGCGGGCCGCAGGCGCTGGCCGTGCACCCGGTACGCCCCGCACCATGGGGCGCCAGCCTGCTGCAGATCCGCCACGCGGTCTGCGATGCGCTGCTGTACAAGAAGCACCCGGCCCTGTACCGCGAGAGGATCGAAGCCCGCCCCTGCTGGGAACACTACGCGACGGTCGCCGCGCTGCTGCTGGCGCGCCTGTGCGTCCTGCGCCTGCACGGGGCCGCCCGCAACCTCTCGCATGTGGCTGAGATGGTCTTCACTTCGGCCCTGCTGCCGCCGCTGGTGGTGTTCCGGCGCCTGGCCGGCGCGGTGCGCTATCGCGTCCGTTTCGCCTGAGCCCTCCATGCCCGTCCATCCCGACACCGCCACCCGCATGGCGGCGGCCCGGCGCCGCCTGGGTCTCGAGCCGGGGCGCTTCATCGTGCTGCACGCCGCCGGCCTGGCGCCGCGCGCCGGCGCGGACACCGCCATCCACGGCCTGGCCATGCTGCGCACACGCTGGGGCGCGGATGCCTGCCTGATCGTCGTCGCCGGCGGCGGCCAAGGCGAATTTCGCGGCGAACTGCAGGGCGACCATCCGCAACTGGCGCGCCTGCGCCTGTTCGCCGCCGATCTCGGCGTCAAGGCGCAGGTGCGCTTCGCCGCGCCGGCCGGGCGCGACGGCCCAGGCGAGCGCCTGAACGACTACTATGGCGCGGCCAACGTGGTGGCCAGCACCCCGTGGTATGCGCCCTGTGGGTTCACGGCGGCGATGGCGATGGCCCACGCCCGGCCGGTGGTCGGCACGCGGATCCGGGGCATGGAGGGCCTGGTCGTCGACGGCGTGACCGGTTTCCTGGTTCCCGCGCGCGACGCCGAGGCGCTGGCCGAACGTCTCGACAGGCTGTACCGCCGGCCGGCGGGTGCCCAGGCGATGGGATTGGCGGGACGCCGGCACCTGCGCGCATCGCGCAGCCATATCGGCGCAGGGCATGAACGCCTGCCCGCGGGCCGCGCCCGCCTGGAGGAGGCGCAGCAGCCGGAGCTGTGCGGCGGTCCAGGGGAAGCGCAATGAAAGCGGTCTTCCTCGACAAGGACGGGACCCTGGTGGACGACCTCCCCTACAACATCGAACCGCACCGCATCCACCTGCTGCCGGGCGCCGGCATGGCGCTGCGCCTGCTCGCCGGTCTCGACTACCGCCTGTTCGTGATCACCAACCAGTCGGGCATCGCCCACGGCTGCTTCGGCGAGGAGGCTATGACGCCGGTGGCGGACCGCCTGTCAGACCTGCTGTTCCGCGAGCGGCTCACGCTCGACGGTTTTTATTACTGTCCCCACCATCCACTCGGCACCGTCGCCGCCTATGCCATGGCCTGCCACTGCCGCAAGCCCTCGCCGGGCATGCTGTTGCGCGCCGCCCGCGAACATCCCATCGACTTGCGCGCCTCCTGGATGATCGGCGACGTGCTGCACGATGTCGAAGCGGGCAACCGGGCCGGCTGCCGTACGCTCTTGATCGACAACGGCAACGAGACCGAATGGCGGCTCGGCCCACGCCGCCTGCCGACGCGCATGGCGCCGGATCTGTACAGCGCCGCCTTGCTGATCGCGGAGCATGAGGAAGTGCGCTGAGAGCAGGCCGGCCCTGGATCAACCAGAATACCTGCCGGATCACACGCATGAACCGACGGACCCGCTGGAAAGTCATGATCGGCGTTCGGCATGCAAGCAGGCGCGGTTGCAGTTCATCAATATCCAGGCCCTGCCGGCAGCTAGGATCTCCACAGCATCCTTGGAGAGCTCACATGCACTCACGTTCGCAGGCGTCGCACACATTCCAGACGGGATCGGCCGCGGTCGAACTGGCATTCATTCTTCCGATGTTGCTGGTTTTTCTTACCGCCGTGTTCTTCATCTCCAGGGTCACTTGGCACTACACTGCGGCACAGAAGGCGGCGACCGACGCCGCTCGCTATCTCTCCTCCATCTCCACGCAAGAGATGCGCGAACCCGAGCTTGCGGAGCATGCCAGGAACGTCGCGCTGGCGATCGTGCAGATGGAGATGGCGGACCTGAATCCAGGCGGCCGGGCACCGCGTATCGAGATTTTTTGTGGAGAGGACGCGTGCGACGGTTTCGGCTCGCGGCCACTCCCTGAAACGGTTGAGGTTCGTATCAAGATGGATATGGTCGACCCGCTGCACATCTTCGATACTGGTCGTTATGGGGTCCCGCTCACCGTCAACGCCACGATGGCTTATGTCGGCGGAGGTCTGTAGAAGGCCGGCGAGCCTTTGCTCCCAATCCACTACCAAGCTCACCACGGCGCACATCGGCGCAATGACCCTCAGGGGCGAGGGGCGGCCGCAGGGCGACGCCGGCCAGGCTTCTATGCTGGTGGCCGATGCGCTTCGAACAGGCATAAAAAAAGCACCGATATTATCTCAGCGATAATATCGGTGCTGTTCTTGCCTACAGCTTTCGCTATAAGCCTTGATTCTAATGGTCGGGGCGAGAGGATTCGAACCTCCGACCCCCTGCACCCCATGCAGGACCTCAAACCGCTGAAACCCGCATGGATACTACGTTCCAGCTCAGCGCGTCAAATATACAGTGCTTTGAAAAGCGTTCGTCTTGCCCCACAAACCCACCGTTCCCCGACTCATATTTGACGGTTTTCAGGCCGTCCAGGGCAGTACAACCGCGATGTCCGACACGTCAGGCACCGCCTCCTTGATGTAGATCTCGGTCGTCTTGCCGGAGGTGTGCGCCAGGCGCGTCTGGATGTCCTTGCGGTCCTGGCCGCCCTTCGCAGCATCGGTGGCGCCGAGCGCGCGGATGTCCTTGAACGTGACGTCGTCGGTGATTCCGGCGCGTGCCTTCGCACGGCGCCACATCGAGGACAGGCCCGACTTCGTGTAGGGCTCGCCCTTCTGCGTCGGGAACAGGTAATCGCTCTCCACCTGGTACTCTCGCTTGATCGCCCGCGCGCGCTTCAGCACCTCGGCGATCTCCGGCGTCACCATGATGTCGACCATCTTCCCGCTGGTCTTTTCCGTCTTCGTCGGCTTGATCCGGATGTACACGTCGAGCGGCTGGCCGTCGATCTCGGTGCGCACCACCTGCGCTTCCTTCAGCGTGCGGATGTCGATCGCGCGCGCCCACAGCAGGTAGGACATGTCGATGATGCAGGCGAACATGGGGCCGCTGGCGGTAGCGTACACGGTGCCGTTGTCCGCGCGCGGCGTGCTCTCCATGCCGGCCGCCCGGATGGCGGCGATCTGTGCATGCGTCGGCAGCTTCGTGCGCCGGCCGATCTTGTACGCGCCCAGGTCCAGCTGGTCGATCGGGTTGTCCTGGCGCAGGCCCAGCTCGCCGATGATGAAGCGGAACAGCTTGCCGAGTAGCGCGGCGACCTTGCGCGCGGTGTTCGGCGTCTCCCTGTATTTGGCGCGCAGGAAGTCGGCGCAGTCCTTCGTCGTGACCTGGGCGGCGTGGAAGTCCTCGAAGACGGCCGCGATCGTGTCCAGGTAGCGCGTGTAATCCTTGCGGGTCTCGTCGGTGTATTCGCCAAGCTTGTGCGCCTTGAACTCGGCGCAGGCGAACGGCATGGAGCCGGCCGCGGCCCGCTTCTCGTCCAGCAGCTTGCCGAGCTCGGTGTACAGCTTGGAATCGCCGTCATCGACGCGGCAGAGGTACAGCCAGGATTTTCTTTCTTTCGAGGCGGGATCGCGCGGATCCAGCATCGGCTCGCGCGGCACGAAGTAGTAGGCGCCGTGCTTGACGTAGACCCGCTGGGGCAGGCCTCGTCCGTTTTTTCTCGTTCTGGGCATCAGTTCAGTTTCAGTCGTGGCCGTGGCGGCTCTGGTTTCGTGGGCGGCTGCGCCAGGTGCATGCGCAGCACGCAGATCGTATTATCGTGCCGGCGCCGGGCCGGGATGCCGAGCTCGGTCAGCGCGCGCAGCTGCTCCTTCGGGCGCCGGTAGTGCGTCAGCTCGTAGATTTCGTCCGGGCTCAGGGCCGGGCTCATCGCTTCCACCATCGTCAATCCTCCTTCCTGTTCTGATCGAGAGCAGCCAGCTGCGCCTCCAGCTCCGCGATACGCGCCAGCACCGGCCCGGCCTCCAGCACGTCCACGCGCTCGTACTGCGGCGAGTTCGCCTGCCAGGTCGCGCCCGGCTCGCCCACAAGACCGTACTTCCCGCTGTCGCTCGTGAGCAGGATCGTCCACCGGCGCGGCGCGCCCTCCTCCGGCTCGTCCCAGTTCAGCGGCCCCTTCGGCGGCACGTCCGACTTGCGCCGGCCGCCCAGCATCGGTTCGCGCGCGTCCGCGTCGACCAGGCGGCCCAGCTCGGCCTCAGGCGCGACGACGATCATTTGCTTCGGCTCGGTGCCCGGGATCTCGAAGGCGAAGCCATCGGAGCCGGCCGCATGCATCAGCTGGCGGGCGGCGGCCAGGACGGCGGCCTTGTGCGGGGACAGCAGGTATTCGGGGGTCTGGTTCATGGGCGTCCTTTGTGTCGTGATAGTATTAATTTCCTAACAACCATAAGTGGGGCAATCTATGGTCATGCCAGTCGTTTTTGAAAAGGTCGATGGTCGCTATATCTGGCGCCCGGAAGACGCGCCGCTTGTTCCCGATTACAGACTGCTCGACTACTCCCCGGTCAGTTTTCCTGACGAGGCAGCGGCAAGGGCGATGTACGACGAGATACTCTTCACTCGTCATGTCCATGGCCGCCACCTGCTGACCGACACCCAGCTCAACAGATTGCTCAACTACGCTGCCGAAATGTGCGGTGAGAAATGCGTCTTTAAGGGCTTCGTGGTCCAAAGCGACGAACATATTGATGGCCGGAACTGGGACATCAACTGGTATGGCACCGATGTTGGAACACGCCAGCTCATGCACAACGCGGTCGCGAAGCTGCGGAAGACGGCAAATTTGCTTGACACGTAGTCCGATCACAGCTCTGCCTCCGAGAACAGGCGCGGCTGCACCGCGCCGTTCTGGTAAACCACGTCCATAACCGTGGTGGCAATCGGTTCGTCGCCTTCCCATCCCTGTGGCCAGGTTCCGGCGGAGATCAGCTCGCGGATCCGGGCCTCCTCCTCCGCATTGATCAGGTCGATCTCCGGCCGGCCTAACACGCGCGCGGCGGCGTTGATCTCACCTTGGATGCCCAGCACCCGCTCCAGCCCCATCAAGCGGGCTTCGAGCGTGATCGGCCCCATGCGCTGTGGATTCTTCGCAATACTCCCGTCCTTCAGCAGCTCAGCGCCGGCCTTGCGCAGGCGGTGCTGCGGCTCACGCAGCTCACGCCACAGCGGACGTAGGCCCTTCAGCGGCGCCAGGTACGACCAAGCCGGTAACAGCAGCACGCTGTCGAGTGCTTTGTCTTCCTGGGCCAGCGCGCAGCCAATACAGCCCGTGCGCGCATTGATCTCCTCCGCCTCATCCCCACCGTAGGCGTCCGCAATCATCGCGGTGCTCCAGTCGCCGAACTCGGCGGCCGGCGCCCAGTGCTTCAGCCATTCCCACACGTGGCAGACGCGCCAGTGCAGCAGCGGCGCCAGCGTGGCCAAGCGGCCGCGCAGTCCCTTCGCGTTCGGCAGGACCTGCTGATACCAGCCCTGGCCGCACTCGGCGCCATCCTTCCCGCAGCTCATCTCGATGCGGCGGTCGCGAATCGCACTCTCGCCCTGGCGCACGCCGGTGATCATCAGGATCTGGCCGTCCAACTCATCGAGGCGGTCGCGCAGCGCCTGCTCCATCGGGTCGATCTTGATCTGGCGTGTGCACCAGCGCAGAGTGTTGTTGTTCGGGGGCGGCACGCCGCGGCCGAGGATATACACCATGAAGCGCTTGTCCATCGGCGCCGTCACGACCTCGCAGCGGATGCCGCGCTCTTCCAACTCGTCCATGATGTGGCGCGCGGAGATGGCCAGCGGCGGCAGCTCCTGGCGCGTGTCCGCGTAGAACACGGTCAGGGACTTCGGGCGTTGCACCTTGCCGGTGTCCAGCAGGTACATGATCAGGGTCAGCGTGGCCGAGCTGTCCTTGCCGCCAGACCAGGCTATGCCCCAGTGCTCGTGCTCGGCGCCGTAGGCCTGCAGCGACTGGATCGTCAGCTCGATCGACTCGGTCATCTGCAGGCGGCGCGCACCGGCGCCGAAGATGTCGGCCTGGATCATCCCCGTCCCCATTTCAGGTCAACATCAAAGCGCATGCTAGGATTGCCAAACCAATCACAACAAAGGAGAACTAAATGGCAGACCCGGATCAGCTGAGCAAGCGGCAGACGCTCTTTCTCAAGCGAGCTGCCGCTGTCACCCGCGAGCAATTTAGCTTGGCTCAAGAGATCGCAGAGGAAGAATTTTCGCTGGACCCGGACGATGTCTCGGACGAGTTGATCGTCCGCATTGCCCAGGTCATAGCGACGAATTACCACGCCTCGCTGAGCGATAGCAACTCTCCAAGTTAAGCTCATCAAAGTCGGGCCTCCGATACGCTCGGTCCGAACAGCGCCGCCACCAGGCTGTCGCGCCACATGCCGACCTGGCGCGCCGGCACCGTGGACCGGCGCTGCGCGAAGGCCAGATCCAGCGTCTGGTCCGGAGTGGGCAGCGTAGGGTCTTCCCCCAGCTCCCACAGCTCGCGGCCCTTCGCATCCCGGGTACCGGTCTTGCGCACCTGGCGCAGCTGGCTGGCCATGTAGTGCAGGTAGGCGAACGCGGTAGACGTGTTCAGGTACAGGGCGGCGCGCACCTCGGCGGCGGTCATCGGGCGCTCGGCCAACAGCTCCAGGATGCGCACCACAGCGGCGGCGCGGCGCGCCTCCTTCGCTGGGCGGCCGATCAGCCGGCCCGAGTCCGGGCTGTGGTTCAGCTTGTAGACGCGCTCCATGATCAGGCCGCCTCGGGGAACAGTTCGTGGACGGTCTTCGCCTCGGGCGGCATCAGGTCGAGCTCGATGTCGCGCTGAATGAACTCGCACAGCTTGCCGACCTGGTCGGCGGTCGGGTGCGCGATGATGCGGAAGGTGATCACCACCGAGCCGCCGTTCTGCGCCTCGATCGCGAAGTGATCGACCTTCACGTCCTGCAGCACGACGTTGCTCTCGCCGCCCAGGCCATAGTCCACCGTTGCGGTGTAGCCCACGCCTTCCCAGTCCCATTTGATCGAGCCCATCTTCGGGTACCGCAGAACCGTCAGGCCGTCGCCGCCCTCCGTCACCTGGTCGACCAGGTCCGGGTTCTCGTCCTTCTTGTACAGGTGCTGACGCAGCTCCGGATGGAAGTGGATCAGCACGCTGCTCGGGCAGGTGGCCTCGATCTTGAGGTCGAGCGCCGGCTTCGTGTCGTCGCCGTGCTTCTCCGCGCGCGGGTTGATGTTGGCGAGGCGGACGGTCTGGTTTTTCAGGTCGAACATGGGTTACATCTCCTGGGTGGTGGTAGTCTGGTTATTCGGGTTCTGCTGGAACTGCAGGAACGGCAGCCGGATGAACTGGTGGAAGCGCTCGGCCGCGGTCGGGTTCTTGTCGATCTCGCCGCGCGACTTCACTTCGCAGATGGCGCGCACGCTGTGCGCCGCCGTTTGCTCGTCTGGCACGCGCAGGAACCGCTGGAACAGCGGCTCCCGGCAGCGCAGGGCCAACCAGGTGGAGAGGCGCTGCGTGCTCATGTCACGCCGCCTGCTTCGCCTGGGCGGCGGTGATGTGGCGGATCAGGGCCGCGCACATATGAGGGAAGTCCGCTTCGTGGTACAGCACCGCGGCGCGATCGCGGCCGGCGGCGCCGAAGCCCAGCGATGCCAGGAAGTCGGCGGTCAGGCTGAAGCCCAGGCGCTCGGCGATCTGGCCGAGGCGCAGGGTCGGAGTTGCGCCGGCGGCTGCCGGGCGCGCGGCGGCGATCGGCGTGACAGCGGCGGCTCCAGCCGGATGCGTGGCAGCGAAGCGGGTCGCGCCTTCCTGCTCGAGCAGCGCCTGGGCTGCCGGCGAGAGGTCCGCGCCCTCCTGACTGGCTTTCGCTGCGGCCAGTTCGGCGCGGGCCTGGGCAGCGGCTTCCTCACGCTGGCGCGCCGCTTCCTGCTCCTGGCGCGCGCGCTCGGCCTTCTCGGCCTCCTGCCGCTGGTGGTTCTCGATGCGGGTGCGCACCGCCAGCTGGAAGTCGTCGTCGGCCTTCTGGATCACGCTCTGCAGGTCGGCGAACAGGAACTCGTAGCCGGCGGCGTGCTCGCGGTACCAGGTCAGGCGGCCGCGCACGGCTTGGGCGATCGCGTCGACGGCGATCTTGGCGTTGGCCAGCTCGGTGTCGACGGCGTCCTGCAGAGTGGCCAGGGTGCGCTTATTCTTCATGGCCCCGGCGAAGTCGCGAGCCTGAAACACCAGGCGCAGCGGTGCGATCTCGGTCTCCAGCGCGGCGACGTGCTCCTGGAAGGCCAGCTTCACCTGGGCCAGGATGCCGGCCTTGATCAGCTCCTTCTTGTCCTTCACGGTGCGCTGCAGCGTCAGGCGCTTGGCGCGCAACTGCTCGCTGATGTGGTCGATGGTGCGCATCAGCTCGGCGATGTCCGCGGTCTGCTCCAGCGCCGCGCGCTTGGCCTGCTCCAGATCGCCTTCGGCCTGCTCGCAGAACTTGACGGTAGCCTCGGCGTCGGCGAAGTCCTGGTCGGTGACCAGGTCGGTCTTGATGCTGGCGATGAAGCGTTCGGCTCGCGCCTGGAAGGCCGGCAGATTGCTGGTGGCCACCTCGCCGCGGATCTGAATTACCAGCGCCGGCAGCGACATGATCGGCTCAGCCTCCGGCTTCGGCGCATACTGCTTCGGCTCGTAGTTAGCCAGGTCGGCCTCGAACTGCGCCCACCCGGCGCGGATGCGCTCTTGCCAGCCCGCGTCCGGCAGCACCTCCAGATGCACGAAATTTTCGAGCGTACCGTCGGAACACACGAACACGACCTTGCTGCAGCCGGTGACCATCATGATCTGCTGCGGCTGGGGCATATACTCGTCCGGCAGCTGGCCGGCGGCGATGGCGTCGGCCAGAGCCTGATTCCACTGCTTGTGCTCGAAGGCGACGTCTTCGGCCATCGTCAGGCCATCGCAGGACGCCGACAGCAGGCCGTCCGAGCAGGTGACCGGATACAGCTCGGTGCCGATCAGGTCTTCCACCAGCGGGCGCGCCAGCGCTTCCACGTGATGGCCATAGTCGAGGATGTGCGTCTGCACCCAGTCGCTGAACTCCTGGGCGGTGCCGGTGGCCTTCATGTGTAGCAGCTCGGTGCGCGAGACCTTGGACGAGAGGCCGAGCATCGCTGCCGCTTCGCTGGCGCCGCGGCGCTCCAGGCGGAAGGCTTGCCACTCCGGGCTGCCCTGTTCGAGATCATGAATCTGCATGTCGTCTTCCTTGGTGGGGTAGTAGGTGGTTCCCGCATGTGCGGGAACCCGGGAATCAGTCGTTTTCGTGAGCCCAACTGTCGATCGTCAGCTTCTGCTCTTCGGTAAGCACCTGGCGGGTCTGGATCATGGCCAGCAGCTGCTGGACGGTCTTCTTGCCGGAGGTGATCAGACCGCGCCATTCCGTCTTTTTGGCGTCGAACTCCTCTGGCGAGCAAACCGGCTTCTCGGCGCCGGCGCGCACGGTGGTGCTGGCCTCGCCGCTTTCGCTACCGGTGCCGGTGTCGCCCTGGTCGTCGGCGCGGTCATCGATGACGACCATGTCGCCGTCGATCGTGAACGGCTTGCCGGCGTCCACGGCGTTGGCCACGTCCATGGCGCGCTGCACCTCGATCGACTTCGGCATGTACTTGACCACCTGGAGCAGCACCACCTTGCGGGCGTACATCTCCATGTTCTGGCCGTTGTCCTTAAGCGCGTAGTGCTGGCCGCCGACCTTGTTGTACTTGTTCAGGTGCTTCACCACGCGGTCCATGGTCCAGACTTCGAGCACCGGGTACTGGCTGCCGTTCACGCGACCGACCGCGTAGACGTGCGTGATGTCGCGCCAGGTGTCGCCGCCGCCCTGCGGCCGGTGCTTCACGTATGGCATATCGCCCAGCGCCCAGTCGAAGTCGTCCCCGGCATAGACAGCGCCGGTCCAGACTGTGGCGCGGCCGGCGCGCGAAACCAGGTCGACCAGCCCCTGCCAGCCAGGCACGAAAGTGGCCTTGCCCTTGTACGGCACCAGGTAGCCCTGGCCGCCGACGCCGATTTCCAGACCGAGCTGGGCGGCCACTACGACCGAGCCAAAGATGCTGTGCAGGTCGCAGTTCTGCAGCGCCTTGTTCTGGCTGAAGGCGGTCATGGTCAGGCGGACCATGCGATCCGGGCTGATGTGCTTCGGCAGCGCGTTGGCGATCTGGCCCTTGTATTTGTCCAGGAAGGTGCTCAGGCTCTTGGCCGGGCTGGCGACTACTTGATTCATGTGGTAGATCCTCTCTCGGGTTAGAAGCCGCGCACGTAGGTGCGCACGGCGTGGCTCAGCGCCTGGCGGCCGAAGCCGGCGCGCCGGGCGTGGCGATACTGGTGGACGACGAAGCGGATCACGCGAGGCCCCGCTCGATGGCCATGCGGCGGGCGGCCAGCTGCGCCTGGTGCGCGACCTCTTCCTGCTCGCGCTGTGCCAAGTAGACGCGCACCGACTCGTAGTAGCTGACGTTCTCGCGCGACTTCTCGATCTGGCATTCGGTGAGCCAGAGGCGCAGCGGCTTCAGCAGGTGGCGCACCAGGCGGCGCGCGATGCGGTTGATGGCGGTGATGCGCATTTCTTCTCCTGTCGTGGGCGCCGGCGCGGCCGGCTGGTTCGTGTTCTGGTGCCGGTTACTGATCCGGCGACGTCGTCACGCCAGCCCCGTCAGGGTTCGTTCGCTGTCCCGCAGCCGTCACTGCGGTTAGATACGGTCTTGCACGACGTTCACCCGTACCAGCTAAAGGCCATTTCCTCATCGCTCACGTGCTCGGCCTTGGTTGTTCGGTCCGGCCTTCCACCGGTTCGCGGGCTCTGACTGCGCTCGTCGCAGGCCTGTGCGCCTCAGGCTGGCGTCAACCACAGAGCAAGGGGCTGGGCGCTACTCCAGCTGGTGTCATCGCTCCGCTTCTCGGGACTTCGGCGCATCCGCGCTGATTGTGTCGATGACCGGAACCTCGGCGGCTCTCGCCTGCCCTGGTGAGCGCTTGTTCCCGCCCTTCCCGCACGTCCGCTTTCCGTGCTGCCCTTGCTCTGTGGTCGCTGGACTTTCCAAGCCGTCAGGGCATGCTCTGATCCCACATTCCCGTTTTCCTGACCCGGGCAAGGCAAGGCGCGCTTTACGGGGCGCGCCGCACCGTATTCAGGCTGCGCGGTCCAGCAGGGCCATGTCGAAGCGATCCTCGGCGGCCTGCTGGCGGCGCAGCGCCGGGGCCTTCGCCAGCTCGGCGCGCGCCTGGCGCTCGCCCTGCTCCAGGGCCAGCCGGTTGATGAGGTCCCGGAATGCGTTCTCGCCGCGCGCCGTGCGCTGGATCAGCTCGCCCAGCGCTTGGTCGTCGCCCAGCACTTCGCCAAGCTCATCGATCATCGCGGCGGTGTTCAGCTGGCTGCCGGCCTTGAGCGCGGTCACGATCAGGTGCGCGTTCTCGCGGGTCTTGCGGTCGAGGGCGGCTTCGTATTGCAGGTCGTCGGTGGGGTCGTGCAGGGCCATGTTCGTCTCCAGTCGGGCTCGGGTGAGCGTGTGTCGATGGAGTCATATTAGGACAAGCTAATTTTCCTGTCAATAGGAGTTCCTAATTTACTGTGCGAAAATTAGCCTGCCCTGTCGAGGGTACGCGGCCCCGGCGCTCGGGGCGTAAAAAAGCCCGCACGTAGCGGGCCTGGGAGATGAAATGGAATGGAGTACCTGGGCGCGTGGACGCGCTTACAACCTGCGGCTATGGCTCATCTGGATAGTACGGGGCGACTCCTCCACGGCTACCAGTTTGAAGCTCAAGGCTGCAGCGAGGGCACTTATAGTTAAGCCAGCCCTTCGGGGTATCTACCGCCTGGAGTATGGACTTTACACGACCCTCTACGCAGTTTGTGCAAAGGTAGTGAGGGTACTGTGCGCCAACCAGAGATCGCTTGCGAGCGTATACAAAAGCGCCGGGCCATGGGGAAAAAAGCAAATAGTTTTCGAGCTCGCTTTGAAAAACTTCGCTCTCACGGAGCTCGCGTTCAAGCTCCTGAATTTTCTGAGCAAGTGCAGATTCCGTCGCCCGAGCATCTTGTAAACGATCAAGCAGTTCAAGCATTTTCATATTCAGATCAAGAGCAACACTGTTGACCTCAACTGAATTCCCGACTTGAATAAATGTCTTTGCCATCCCCAAAATTGTGCGAGCACTTTCCATCGCACTGGACACTGCGCCGAGCTCAAGCATGTTCTCTCCACTCACCGCTACAGCGGGCTGCTATTATCGTTGACGAGTTTCGATGACTGCGTCCGGCGCCCGCTGAGCTTTCACGCGCTTAATCTCAGGATCATTCGGGTCAAGGCAGTTAAAGTAGATCTCAGATGACGCGAGTCTCGCGGGACCCGGACTGACATCGTTATACGAATTGATCTGAAACACCTTACCGGATGCTGCGCAAAAAGCGGTAGACTCCTTGATAAGGTCAGTGCGGAGAATCACTGGACTGGAAAAGGCACCCCCGGCTCCTTGCTTCGAATTCATGTAGGTGTCCTTGCTAATCTGTACTGGACCAGTAGACGAACAAGCTGATAAAGCGGATGCAATTCCAAAAACAATAAACGCCTTCTTCATTCTTTCCCCAATTCGGCATCATGACGTGCCGTAGCGCCTTTTTTATAGCCTTCCTGTCAATACTCGCGTCGGCTGAATCACGACGCGTCCTACAATACTGCATTGCCCGCTCTTCACATTCACCGGTCCATGATCGGAATGCAGCGAATGCAAATACCACTGACCGCCCTTATGCAATAGCTGTTTAATACATGGCTCGCCATCGAAATTAACGGCATAGATTTCCCGACTGATCGGCTTTTTATCCGATTTGTCGATGATGACCACATCATCTTCGAATAGCATCGGCTCCATGCTCTCGCCGCGCACCCGCACTGCTATAAGATTGGCAGGATTTAACTGCAATTCTGCAATGAGAGATCTAGGAATTAACTCATGACCATCCCCGTTCATGTCGGGTTCGGTATCGAAGTTCGCTACGCCAGCACGTAATTTCAATTTCACTCGCGGGATCGAGACGGTGTCTGGATTTTCCCCAGCTCGCACGGGGCGTGCGCCGTCGATATCTGATGGATTTTCAATAAAAGGTGAGTCGCCCTCTTGACGCGGAGTCGGTGCTGGCGCCTCTTCGAGTGCCATCCCGCCTTTTCCGGTGGCCAGCCAGTCCTGGTTGACCTTGAGGACCCGGGCAGCCTGCAGCAGGTTCTCGCCGCGAAGGAACTTCGACTTGCCGCTCAACCAGCCGTGGACACTTGGCGGAGCAACACCACAGGCGCGCGCAAGCTCCACCTGGCTAACGCCGGCGGCCTGCATGGCAATTTTCATTCTTTCGGATAACGACATTAGGCAATCCTAATACTAAATCGATTAGGAGTGGCTATTGACTTTGTCGTTAGCTACTCCTAATATGGCATCACCTCAAACCAACTCGACCTCCCCATGAACGCGAGTGAAATCATCGACAAGCTGGGCGGCCCGACCGCAGTGGCCAAGCTGCTCAACGTCAAGCCGCCTTCGGTTCACGCATGGAAAAGCGGGGGCATCCCCGACGACAAGCTGATCCGCCTGGCGCCCACCCTAGAAAAGGCCGGCATCGCGACGCGACAAGAACTGCGGCCGGATGACTGGCAGCAGATCTGGCCCGAACTGGCTGACCACGCCGCTCCGACCACCTAACCTCAGCACTACCTGCACCACCCCTAGCAACCCGCACCACCAAGGAGAAACCATGAGCCTCAACCCCAACGCCCGCACCGAATGTGTGGAAGTCCTGTTCAACCCAGCCGAGCTATCCAGCCTGGACCGCGTCTGCCAAGCCTTCGGCCTGGCGCGCAGCACGTTCCTCCGCGGCTTGAGCAACAACGCAGTGCGCACGCATGGTACGGCCGCGCCGCGCGGACCGGAATCCCGACATTGTCCGGGTCCTGGCCGTGCAGCTGGACGCGCACGCGGCGTGACCACCTCGCGGAGGCATCTTTAATGGGTTCCGACTGCGCCACCAGGAATCAACGAAGCACCGGCCTGGAACCACCCCAGGGCCTGAAAGGAAGTGAAACGATGGACACACCAGCACGCGGGCCCGATGCCTCAAAGCTGCTTGCGATGACCGACAACGTCGTCATCCGCAACCGGGTCTACAAACGTGCGCGCCACTCGAGCGAGGAATCGCGCGAGTACGGCCGCCTCAACAAGAGCATCCAGGATCTGGAAGAAACGGCTGAGAAGCTGCGCAAGGCAGGAGGCCGGCCATGAGCGATCCGATCATCTCCATCGCCATGATCCAGGCCAAAGCCCGGGCAGCGTTCGCCCGCGGCAAAGGCCGTGACGATCATGGCTTCAACTGGCATTCCGCCTGCGCGATCGAGACCTGGCAGAAGGAATGGGACCGCTGTGCGGTAGAGGCCGAGCAGCTCGAGGTGTCGCCACCATGACGACCTCGACCAACCTCCCGGCGCCGCTCACCCCTGAAGACTGCAACCTGCAGGACTTCGCCTTCATGCCGCTCGATGTCGCGCGCCTGCGTGACAGCGACATGGCCGCCTACGAATCCCCCGAGGCTTGCTGGGCTGCGGTTCTCCTCTGGAGCGCCGCATGGCACCAGGTGCCCGCCGCTTCTCTTCCTGACGACGACCGCTTCCTGGCGAAGGCTGCCGGCTACGGCCGCGTGGTCAAGGAATGGATGAACGTACGCGAGGGTGCGCTGCACGGCTGGGTGAAGTGCGCGGATGGCCGTCTCTATCACCCTGTCGTCGCCGAGAAGGCCCTGGAAAGCTGGAAGGCGAAGGTCCACCACCAGTGGAAGAAAGAGTGCGATCGCATCCGGAAAGCCAACAAGCAACGCGAGGCTGAGGGTCGTCCGTTGCTGCCTCTTCCACCGGAACCGGGCAGCGCTTCCGACAACATTCCGCAGGAAGTCGAGCAGATTCCGCTGGAAAGTGATGACGATTCCGTTGGAAATGAACAGAGCCTCGCCGGAAATCCACTGGAAAACGCTCTTAAGGGACAGGGAGAAGGACAGGGACAGGGAGAATTAAAAGCCAACCCCTCACACCCCGCGACTACTCAACCGGAGTTGCGCGTGGTCCTGGGCGCCGAGCCGACGTCAGCTGGTGCCCTGAGCATGGCCATGCGTCGATTCGGCATCAACTCGAGCCCTGGGGACCTGCGCTTGATCGCACTGGCCAACCAGGGCATCACCGTGGACACCGTCAATGCCGCCTGCGAAGCGGCGAAGAAGTCGAAGCCCGACGAGGCCATTCCGCCCGCCTACGTGTTCTCGATCGTCGAGCGCTGGGCGAAGGATGCAGCGGAGCTGCGCGCCACCGGCGCTGCGCAGCCGCACCAGGTCTCGCACCTGAACGGCCAGCCGCCCAAGTTCGATCCCCTCGCCAGTGTCAACCGCAACCGAGTGAAGCCATGACCAACCTTGCCGACTACCCCGAGCTGCCTTCGGCGCCGACCACGCGCCCGTTCTCCCGCTGGTTCGATCCAGCACCAGGCCTGGGCATCTCGCTCATGGACCACCTGTTCAACCGCCTGGACGGTGCCTACCCGCACAAGTGGCGCTCGAACTTCACGAACCAGCAGGCGATCGACAACTGGGCCGAAAGCTGGGTCGAGGCCTTCGAGGAGGAAGGCATCACCCCCGACGACGTGAAGGTCGGCCTGCGCGAGTGCCGTCGGCGCTTCGCCTGGCCGCCCAGCTGCGCCGAGTTCATCCAGGCTTGCCGCCCTACCGTCGACCCGCTGCGCGCGTACTACGAGGCTGTGGCCGGTGTGCAGGCCCGCTTCGCCGGCGAGCACGGCACCTGGTCGCACCCGGCGATCTACTGGGCCGCTATGCCCATGGCCACCGAGCTGCAGCAGCAGACCTACAGCCAAGTCAAAGCGCGCTGGGAGACCGCGCTCGAGCAGCAGCTGGCCAAGGCCACCTGGGAGGAAGTCCCGCGCCCCCTGCTGGCCCTGACCGCGCCCGGGAAGACCACCACCAACACCGAGAAGGCCAAGGCCGCCATCCAGCAGCTCGTCGCCAAGGTCACGCACCGGCCGGCGAACTTCGATCACCGCGGCTGGGCCCGACGCGCCGTCGCCCACGATCAGGCCGGCGGCACGTTCCTCAGCCCGATCATCCCGAAGTTCGCCCGGGAAGCCCTCCAAGCCGAGACCGACGCCTGACCGAGACCATTTCGCGCGCGAGCGCACAACCGCAGCACCAACCTGAAAGGCAAGACATGCAACGTATCCACACCGAAGACAGCGCGATCGAATCCGAGATTCAAGCCAAAGGCAAGACTGCGCCGCGCGTCACGCCGGCGGACATCGAGGCCGCCATCGCCCGCGAATACTTCTTCACGGCCGGCGACGGCGCTGACATCGCGCGCATCCGTGCAGAGACCCCGGACGAGGCGACGAGCTTCTGCCCGGCGAGCGAAGACCCTGATCTGTCGAACACCGATCTGGCTCCGCTGCGCCTGCTCACCTTCTGCGTGCTGGTCCTGCGCAACGGCTTCACCGTCACCGGCGAAAGCGCCTGCGCCAGCCCGGAGAACTTCGACGCCGAGATCGGCCGCAAGATCGCGCGCCAGAACGCCGCCCAGAAGATCTGGCCGCTGGAAGGCTACCTGCTGAAGGAGAAGCTGGCCTTCGTCAGCATCGACGGGCGCCCGGCGGCTGCCTGACCAACCACTACCCCACAACAACCTGAAGGAGCAGCATGAGCACCACCCACATCACCCCGACCATCGGCCGGATCGTCTGGTACCGCGGCAAGGACAACGTAGTCCGGGCGGCCATCGTCACTGCCGTGCACGGCCGATTCTCCGTGAACCTCCGCGTTTTCGGCATCGATCCGGAAGACGAGGAGGCCTACACGCACACGAACGTGACGCACGCCGACCCCGAACAGGAGCCGGGCTGCTTCCCGTCCTGGCACTGGATGCCGTACCAGAAGCAGCAGGCCGAGAAGCAGGCCGACGCGGTGCGCCTGCAGCAGCACATCGACATGGAGCGCGAAGCGCACGCCAGTGGATCGACGCAGGCCTCGGCGGCATGCGCCCAGGTCATCGGCAGCAGCAGCGGGCTGTACGGCAGCGTGCGCTACGAAGCCCTGCAGGCGGCGCTGCGCACACCTGGCCTCACCGGCCACGGCGAGCACCTGGCAGCCGCCAAGGCCTACGAGCTGTACCTGACCGGTAAGGTCGAGGCGACCGGCGCTCTCGACTGACCAGCACCACCCCGCCCGGTCCGCCGGGCGGCATAACGACAACAGGAGAACCCACCCCATGCCAACTATCGGAACCTGCTCAAACTGCCGCGGCCCAGTGCAAACGCCCGAGCTCTGGAGCGGCGATGTGCCGCCAGTGCCGACCTGCACGCAATGCGGCGCGACTGCGCAGAACCCCTACGGCCCGCTGATCCCGATGTCGGCGCCAGCGCCACGGATTAAGCTCCAGCGTCCAGTTAAGCCTGGGGAGTGGAAGCTGTGAACCCGATCACCCTCACCCTGCCCTACCCGCTGTCGGCGAACCGCTACTGGCGCCCGGTAAAGCTCGGCGCACACATCAGCATCGTCCCGACGAAGGAGGCGAAGGCCTTCCGCGCCGAGATCCAGGCCCTGTGCCGCGCCCAGGGCGTCGTCAGCGCCATCACCGGCCGCGTGCACGTCGATGTGAAGCTCTACCCGAAGCGCCCGCTCGACTGGCAGAAGCGCATGCGCCTCGCCGGCGCCGCCTGGGACGACACGGTCATGTGCATCGACATCGACAACGCCAACAAGGTGC
Organism: Massilia sp. DD77; assembly: GCF_036961685.1. Taxonomy (NCBI): domain Bacteria; kingdom Pseudomonadati; phylum Pseudomonadota; class Betaproteobacteria; order Burkholderiales; family Oxalobacteraceae; genus Massilia; species Massilia sp. DD77. Next base: position 74,128 of record NZ_JBAMDH010000017.1, on the reverse strand, counting down.
TGCTGGACGCGCTCAAGGACGTGGCGATCGAGGACGACAAGTGGGTGCGCCGCCTGACGGCCGAGCGCATGGAGCCCGACGGCGAGGCCCGCGTGGTGGTCACCATCACCGCCATCCCGACCGCGCAGCCCCAGGCCAGCCTGATCCCGGAGGCCGCATGATTCCCCTGGCCATCTGCTCGGCCATCGCCTACGTCGCCCTTGGGCGCGGGCGGCTGACCGAGGCCGACGCCCTGATCCTGGGCTGGCTCGCAGCCATCCTCGTCATTGCCTTCGCGGGGGAGGCCACGCCTTGACCGACCGCCGCGACATCGGGGCCCGGCTTGAAAACTGGGCTCGGGTCTACCGCCCCACTCGGCAGATCGGCGTCAGCGCCACGGGCAAGTTCTGCGACCAGCTCGAGCGCGAGGCGAACGGAGAGAAACCGACCGGCGAGCGCCGCAAGGTGGACGAGGCAGATGCCCAGGCCATCGAGGATGCGATGCGCCTGCTGTCCTACCGCGACCGCGTGCTGCTCAAGCTCTGCTACATCGACCAGGCTAGGCCCGAGGAGGTCTGCCGCAAGCTGAGCATCGCGCACCGGCCGATGACGGTCTTCGTCAACGTGTTCCGGCAGGCGCAGGCCACGGTAGAATCCCTGGTCAAGATGAACGAAAGGATGACCGGATGAACAACGATCAGAATCGATACCCCGTCTGCGCGAAGTGCGGCCTGAAGGTCATTCCGCCGATTCAGCGCGCCTGGAACGCGACCTGGTACTGCACCTGCCCGCCTGAGCCGACGCAGCCGGACAACGCCGCCACAGGCGAACCGCGCAAAATTCCTTGACAACAGGAAATCTCAGCAGTAAATTCCGTACCACAACTTAATTCCGTCCAGAAATTCCGACGTGTAGAGCTTCCCTGATGGGAGCCCGCGGCGTGAACGGACCAGAAAGCCCTGCGATCAGCGATGACGCAGGGCTTTTTGCTTTTCCAACCACGAAAGGACCAGCATGCACCCCATCGAAGCTCTCGCGCTCACCCTGGCATGCGGCCTGGTCGTGGTGGCCGGCGTCGCCGCCCTCCGCTGGGCCGGCGGCAAGCTGGTCGACGGCATCTTCTGGGCCCTGCGCGGCGAGGCCTGATCGTTTCCCTGCCCTGGCACTGGCCAGACAGTCGGCGCTCACCGCGTGCACGACGCCGGACGCTGTAACCGGCACCCTCCCCGAAGCGCAGCGCGTCGGCACCGCTGCAGCAGCACCTCCTGAGTCACGAAAGAGATCGATCGACCACCCTGCCTCATGGGAGCTTCTGACAGGCCGGAACAGCACGGCCACCATTTCCCCTGTGTCTCCTGCGCCTGACCAGCGCACCTCGGCCCGGCCGCCCACCAGCGCGCCGGGCCATTTTTTTGACCGAATACCATGACCGCGACCATCTACGACCCCGAGCTGGCCGCCAGCTTCTGCGCGGCGATGGCGTCGACCACGGACAGCATCGCCACGATCTGCAAACGAAAGGGCATGCCGAGCAAGGCGACCGTCTTTCGCTGGAAGGCCGAGCATCCCCTCTTCGCCGCCATGTACGACGCGGCCAAGAGCGCCCAGATCGACACCCAGTTCGACGAAATCGTCGAGATCGCCGACAACTGCAAGACCGACAAGGACTCGGTGGCTAAGGCCAAGCTGCGCATCTATGCCCGCATCGAAGCGGCCCAGCGCCTGAAGCCGAAGCAGTACGGCCTGAAGTTGGCCCACGGCGGCGCTGAGGACCTCCCAGCGATCAAGAGCGAGTCCACCGTCACCGTGACCGCCGAGGAGGCGTACAAGAGGATGCTCGATGGCGGCGCCTGACTGGTTCGACTTCAAGGCGCCCGACTACGAGCGCATCTACGCGCTGCGCGCCGAACGCCTGCAGCGCATCCGCACCGACCCGGGCATCGTCCAGGGCCTCAAGGAACACTACAAGGCCAACCCGGTCGACTTCATCAACGACTGGGGCATGACGTTCGATCCGCGAAACGCCGAGATCGGGCTGCCGACCGTGATCCCCTTCCTGCTGTTTCCGAAGCAGGCCGACTTCGTCGTCTGGGTCCGTGAGCGCTGGCTCGGCCGCGAGGATGGCCTGGCCGAGAAGTCGCGCGACATGGGCATCTCGTGGCTGTGCGTCGGCATCGCCGTCTGGATGTGGACTTTCTACCCGGGCGTGGTCATCGGCTTCGGCAGCCGCAAGGAAGAATACGTCGACAAGCTCGGCGATCCGAAGTCGCTCTTCTGGAAGGTGCGCCAGTTCATCGGCCTGCTGCCCGCCGAGTTCCGCCCGAAGGGCTACATCGAGGCCAAGCACGCGCCCCACATGCGCATCCTGAACCCCGAGACCGGTGCAGCGATCGTCGGCGAGGCCGGCGACAACATCGGCCGCGGTAACCGCACCTCGATCTACTTCAAGGACGAATCGGCCTTCTACGAGCGGCCCGACGCAATCGATGCGGCGCTGTCGCAGACCTCGAACTGCAAGATCGACCTGTCCACCGTCAACGGCAACGGCAACCCGTTCTACCGGAAGCGGCACAGCGGCAAGGTCAAGGTCTTCACGTTCCACTGGCGCCAGGACCCGCGCAAGGACGACGCCTGGTACCAAAAACAGCGCGAGAGCTTGGATCCGGTCATCGTGGCCCAGGAAATCGACATCGACTACAACGCGTCGACCTCCGACTCCTGGATCCTCGGCGACGTGATCGCCGCGGCCCAGGGCAAGGGTCCGGCTGACGTGGAGCCGGTCGGCGACTGGAGCATCGGCGTCGACGCGGCGCACTTCGGCGACGACGAGAGCGTCATCCACAAGCGGCGCGGCCGCCTGAACCTCCCCCAGGTCACGCGTCGCGGGCTGGATGGAATTGGCCTGGCCGCGGTGGTCAGCAGCGAATGCGACGACCTAGTCGCCGCCGGCGGAAAGATCGGCGTGATCGTGATCGAGCTCGACGGCCCGGGCGTGTCGTGCTTCGACCAGCTCAAGGCCGGCAAGTACGCCGCCAAGGTGGTGGGCGTGCACACCGGCGCTCGACTGCAGGATGGCAAGAACTACAACGTGAAGGCGCGCATCTGGCGCGACGCACGCGACTACCTGGCCGATCAGCCGGTGTCGATGCCGGCGTGCGGCGAGCTGCGTTCGCAGCTGGCCTCCGTCAAGTACAAGTACAAGGACGGGCTACTGCTCATGCAGTCGAAGAAGGAATACAAGGGGCTCTACGGCAAGTCTCCCGACCGCGCCGACGCCTTCGTGCTCACCTTCGCCCGGCCTGCCGTGGCGCCACGCCCTCAACAGCAACGACACCATGCCGCACCCGGCGGCTGGATGGGATAACCGAACATGGCTGACAAGAAAGACGAGGATCTGCACGCCGAAGGCCTGCGGATCTACAAGCACGCCGTCGAGGCGGACGCGCACAACCGCGAGCGCTACGCCGAAGACATCCGCTTCGCGCGCCTCAACGAGCAGTGGCCGGAGAAGATCCGCAAGCAGCGCGAGACCGAGGGCCGCCCCTGCCTGACGATCAACCGCATGGCCGCCGTGATCCGCCAGGTGGTGAACGACGCGCGCCAGAACAAGCCGGCCATCAAGTTCCACGCGGTGGGCGACGGCGCCGACCAGTGGACCGCCAAGGTTCTGGACGGCCTGGTGCGCAACATCGAGTACAGCAGCAATGCGGATGTGGCCTACGACACCGCGGTCGACAATGCTGTCTCGGGCAACGTCGGCTACTTCCGGATCACCACGGACTACGCCGCCGACGACGTGTTCGACCAGGACATCAAGATCGAGCGCATTGCGAACTCGCTCTCGGTCGTGCCGGATGCCTACTGCATGGATGCCGACTCGGCGGGCTGGATGGATGGCTTCGTGACCGAGGACTACTCGCTCGACGCCTTCAAGGCGAAGTGGCCCGAGGCCGACGCCGCCAGCTTCGAAGGTGACGGCAAGGGCGTGGCTGAAGGTTGGCTGAGCGACAACCTGGTACGCGTGGCCGAATGGTGGCGCCGCCGCGAGGTAGCAGCGGTGATCATCAAACTGTCAAATGGCCAGATCGTCACGGAGAAGCAATTCGCCGATCCGGAGCTGCAGCAGCTACTAGCTGTCCAGGGCGTGAAGGAGGTCGCGCGCCGCGAGACCCGCACCATGGAGGTCACGCAGCACCTGATGAACGGCTGCGAGATCCTGGAGACCAACGAGTGGGCCGGCAAGTTCATCCCGATCGTTCCGGTCTACGGCGACGAAGTGATCATCGACGGCAAGCGGTACCTCAAGTCGCTGATCCACGACGCCAAGGACGCCCAGCGCATGCTGAACTACTGGCGCACCACCAGCACCGAGTTGGTCGCGCTGGCGCCGAAAGCACCCTTCATCGGGCCGACCGGCTCTTTTGCCAGCGATGCGAACTGGGCGACCGCGAACACCGGCAACCACCAGTTCCTGGAATACGACCCGGTTCCGGACGCTCCCGGCCAGGTGCCGCAGCGTCAGCCCTTCGCCGGGCCACCCGCAGGCGCGCTGCAGGAAGCGCTGAACGCCTCGGACGATATCAAGTCGATCACGGGCCTCTACGACGCCTCGCTGGGCGCCCAGGGCAACGAGATCAGCGGCCGGGCCATCCTGGCGCGTCAGCGCGAGGGAGACACCAGCACCTTCAATTTCACGGACAACCTGAACCGCGCCATCCGGCACGCCGGCCGCATCATGGCCGACCTGATCCCGAAGGTGTACACGGTCGAGCGCGTCATCCGCACGATCCAAGAGGACGGCACGAACCGCAGCGTGAAGGTGAACGGCCCGACCGAGCCGCTGCCCGAGGAAGTGCAGGCGCAGCAGGAGCAGGCCGTCGGCATCGCCCGCATCTACGACCTGACCAGCGGCAAGTACGACGTGACCTGTGAATCCGGGCCGAGCTATACGACGAGGCGCCAGGAAGCAGCCGCCCAGATGATCGAATTCATCCAGGCGGTACCCGGGGCCGGCCAGATCATCGGCCACCGGCTCGCCAAGAACCTCGACTGGCCGGGCGCGGACGACATCGCCGAAGACCTCCAGATGGTGTTGCCGCCGCAGCTGCAAGGCCAGAACCCGCAGCTCATGCAGGCCCAGCAGCAGATGCAGCAGGCCGGGCAGATCGTCCAGCAGTTGCAGCGGCAGCTCGAGGACCAGCAGCGCGAGCACGCGGTCGAGGTCGCGAAGCTGCGTATCGACGCCTACAAGGCCGAAAGCGAGCGCATCAAGGCGGTCGGCGGCGGCATGTCGCCGGAGCAGGTGCAGGCATTGGTCTTCCAGACGCTCCAGCAGGTGCTTACCTCGCCGGATGTCATGCCGGGCGACCCTCAGCCGACGCCCGCGCTTCCCGCGCAACCGGGAATGCCTGAAGCGCCTCCCCAGGCACCACCACAACCACCGATTGAAGGAATAGCAGGATGAACAAGCTTTTCAGCGCCCAGGCGAAAGGCCAGCGGGTGAACGCCGGCGCCGGTACCGGTGCGGTCTCGGTCGCGCTCGGCATGACCGGCGCGTCCGTCCGCGTGGTTAATCACGGCCCGGACGACGCCTACTTCGCGATCGGTGACGGCCAGCAGGTGGCGAAGGTGCCCCAGGCCGATCCGGAGTGGGGCTGTGTCGCCGTGCTGGCCAACTCCGATATCACGCTGGGCATCGCCTCGAGCGTGAATCCGCTGCAGTTCGCCACGCGCACCGAAGCAGGCACCGCGGTCCTCGATGTCTACGTCTCCACCGGAATCTGACCATGAACCTCATCAACAAGGTCCTCGGGAGCCTGTTCCCGCAGCCGCCCGCGCCGGCGCCAGAGCCGAGCACCGGCGGCCAGGTGGTCGTCGTGGCCCAGGCCCCGTACGTGAACCGGGCGGCGCTCGACGCGACGAGCAAGCGGCTGAACATGTGGGTGACCGCCGCTGGCTCGGTGGGCATCCTCACCGGCGCGCGCCTGGACGGCCTGGCCGAAGTCACCATGGTCAGGCCTGACGGCTTCACACAGATGACCATCGGCCCGAACGACACTGCCGTCCCGCACGTAGTCGTGTGCCAGTTCGACGCGCTGAAGCAGGCGCGCATCCACGAAATTCCGGCTTCGCGCCGCGGCGATCCTGCCGCGCTGGTGAAGCTGGGCTACCAGAGCTGAGGCGCAGATGCTCGTTGTCCCAAATACCGGCGAGGTCATCGCCCTTTCGTACCTGGTGAACAAGTACGGCACGACCGAGAACCTGGTCTACGGCCTCTTCACGAACAACATCACGCCGGCGGAAACCGACACCCTTGCAACCTATACCGAGGCGGCGGGCGGCGGCTACGCCTCGATCGCGCTGACCGGCGCGAACTGGACGGTGACCGGCGGCGCGCCCTCGGCGGCCGCTTACGCCCAGCAGACCTGGAACTTCAGCGGCGCCCTCACCGGCAACGCGACGATCTACGGCTACTTCGCCAAGCGCGCCACCTCCGGCGACCTGGTGCTGGCCGAGACGTTCACCCCATTCACCCCGGCGGCCAGCGGCGACCAGATCAAGCTGACCCCACAGATCACGGCGGATTGACCCATGCTTGCGAACGGCATTAAGCAAACGACCAGCACGACCGGCACGGGTGCGTTGACCCTGTCGGCAGTTGCTGGGTGGCCGACATTCTCGGCCGCGTTCGGCCTGAATCGCCCGCTTGCATACACTCTGCTGGACGCCAGCGGGCTGTTCCTTGAGGCCGGTATCGGCTACCTTTCAGGCGCTTCGACGCTGGTGCGCGCGAAAGTCACGGCGACCTATTCGGGCGGCGTCTATAACGACTCCAACCCGACCGCGATTAACCTGTCTGGAACCACCACCGTGCTGGCCACGCCGCACGCGGCCACGCTGGAATCCGTTCTGCCAGGCATCGACCCGGCAGCGCCGAACCGCTACCTGACTTCAGCCCATCGCAACAACGCCACCACGGCAGCGGGCCCAAGTACTGGCCTGGCGTATTACATGCCACATCTCCATCGCTGCGCGGCGCGCATCACGGCGCTGGCGGTGAACGTGACTACTCAAGTGGCAGGAGCTACCGCGCAAATTGGCCTGTACGCCTGTGGTGAGAACGGCCAGCCAGGAGCGCTGATCGCCAAAAGTACCGACCTGGACATGAGCGTACTGGGCCTGCGAACTTATTCCCTGCCAACGCCACTGTTCCTGCCGCCGGGCTGGTACTACACGGCTTATGTCGGGAGCAGCGGCAGCCTGCGCCTGACCGGTTACACCGGTAATGTGTCCAACGTGATCGGACCAACGCCGCTGGGCTTGAATGCTTCACTTGTGCCCATCGACTCACGCACTGAAAGCTTGTCCGAGGTATCGCTGCCCACTACGCCAGCTCCTACCGGGACGAGCAACGGCGCAATGGCCATCGTGTACCTGGGGGTTGAATAATGCCAATCATCTACCGCAACAAAGGGCCAGGCATGCATGCCGCCGTCGCGGCCGCCGGGCACGTGCTGCGCCAGGTCAACGGCGTATGGGTGTCCAATGCCGACGACGCCGTGCAGGCGATCATCGACGGCTACACGCTGGAGCAGGCGCGCGCACCGATGATCTTGGCGATCAAGGCGCTTGCCCGCGACATGATCCTCGCCTTCCTCCCGGACTGGAAGCAGTCGAACTGCAATGCGCGCATGAACGAGCTGAACATGATCCGCATGGCGCGCGAGTGGACCACGGCCGAGCAGGATGAAGTAGTTGCCTTGCAGGCGCTCTGGCACCGGGCCGCAAACATCCGGCTGACCTCGGACGCCCAGGAGGCCGCGCTGGGCACGCTGACCACGTTCGAGGACGTGCTCGCCTTCGACATCGCCACCGGCTGGCCGGAGGCCTCGTGAGCCTGGGCCTGCATCCTCTCGGCACGATACCGCTGGGTACGCTGCCCCAGGCGGCCACCGGTGGCCAAGTGCTGATCGTCTCCGCAGCCGGGGGCTTCTCCCTGGCCGGCGCCGCAGCCCAGGCGCGCAGTCGCTCTGTCATCCCTGCCGGTGGCCTGCAGCTCTCGGGCGCGGCCAGCGTCGTCACCGGTGCGGCGGCGCAGCTGCTGGTCGTAGTCGCTGCCGGCGGCATCGCTTTCTCGGGCGTCGGCCAGCGCGTGGCCACCGCCATCCGGGCCGCCGCCGGGAGCATCACCTTTGCCGGATCGGCCGGCTACACGAATTCCGGCGTGGTCGCGCGAGCCGTCGCAATCCTGCGGCGCCGAACGCGCCCGCGCCAACCAGTTTCGCGGCGATAGCCGCACAACCCTCCGCGTCTTGCGGAACACAAAGGAGCAACACCCATGGATGAACTGGAACAACTGGCGGCGACGCCGGATTCCAACGCCGCAGACACCGCTGCCGCCGAGGATCGCAACCACGACGCGCAGCATCACGACGACCAAGTCGACCTGAACTCGCAAGAGCAAATCGAGGAAGACGAGGAAATCGAGGTCGGCGGCAAGAAGTTCGCCCTGCCGAAGAGTGCAGCCGAGCAGCTGAAGGCCGAGCGCCTGATGCAGGCCGACTACACCCGCAAGACGCAGGAAGTGGCGGAAACGCGCAAGGCCATCGAGGCCGAGCGCGAGCAGGTCCGCCAGCACGCGCAGCAGCAACAGCAGTACGTGCAGGAAATCGCCAAGGTGGTCGCGATCGATGAGCAGCTGGCCGAGTATCAAAAGCTCGACTGGCAAGACCTCATCGACCGCGACCCCGTCGGCGCCCAAAAGCTGCAGGCGCAGATGAACGCCCTGCAGAACCAGCGTCACCAGGCCGCCCAGGCCGTCACGCAGAAACAGAACGAGCATGCACTGGCCGAGCAGCAAACCCTTGCCAAGCAAGTCCAGGAAGCGGAAGCGTATGTGCAGCGTGAAATCCCGGGCTGGAACCAGGAGACGGCCACCCGGCTGAACTCCTACGCCGAGGCCCAGGGCGTGAAGATCGACCAGTCGTTCGCCAAGCTGATGGTTCAGCAGCCTGCGCTGATCAAGATCCTCCACCAGGCCGAGATGTTCAACCAGCTCGCGAAAAAGCAGTCCACGAAGCCCCAGGCGCCGACCGCGCCGCCGGCGCCGGTCACCCGCGTAGGCGCTTCCCGCGCAAGCGCGAAACCGGATCCGGCCAAGCAGTCGGACGCCGACTGGTACCGCGACCGCCAACAGTCGCACCGGAAACGCTAAACCACACCCTTCCACTTCAACCCGCCCACCGAGGCGGGTTTTGTTTTTCTGGAGCTTTGAATGCCTACCACCAACAACATCCTGACTCATCAAATGCTGGCCCGTGAGGCGGCCGCCATGCTCGTCGAGGAAGCTAACTTCCTGTCGAACATCAACCGCGGCCGCGAAGAAGAATTCCAGTCGCAGCCGAATGGCTATCGCAAGGGCGACAAGGTCGACATCGGCATCCCGCCGGTGCCGACCGTCTATGACGGCGCCCTCTTTGCCGGTGGCGGTGATGCGCCGGATCAAAAGGAGCAGAAGGTCAGCCTGCAGCTGACCACCCAGAAGCACGTGCCGCTGACCTTCACCGCGAAAGAAAAGGCTCTGCAGATCAGCGACTTCAAGGAACGCTTCCTCAAGCCGGCGATGAACTCGCTCGCCTCGATCGTGCAGGCTGACCTGATCCAGCGCGCGGTGCTGGCCACCCCGAACGTGGTCGGCAACCCTGGCTCGCTGCCGAGCACCTTCAAGACCTACGGCCAGGCACGCGCGGTGATGGAGCGTTACCTGACCCCGGGCGGCGACCGCACCGTCCTGGTGACCTCGGACGCCAGCAACGAGCTGGCCGACGCGATCAAGAACCAGCAGAATCCTAGCGACACCGGCAATAAGGCGTTCAAGGAAGGCTACATCACCCGCGCCCAGATGTTCGACATGTACGAGAACCAGTCGCTGCCCTTCTTCGCGAACGGCACCGCGACCGGTTTCACCGTCAACGGCGCTGGTCAGACCGGTACCACCCTGAACATCGGCGGCGTTACGGCGGGCCAGACCATTCTGAAGGGGACGGTCTTCAGCATCCCGGGCGTCTTCTCCGTGCACCCGATCATCGGCGTCTCGACCGGCAAACTGCGTCAGTTCGTGGTCGCCGCTGATTTCACCGCTGGCGGCACCACCGGCACGATCAGCATCTTCCCAGAGCTGAAGCTGACCACTGCATCCCAGGTGGGCACCGTGTCGGCACTGCCTGCCAACGGTGCAGCTGCAGCCCTGGTGGGCTCGGCCTCGACCGGCTATCGCCAGGAGCTGGCGTTCCACAAGGACGCCTTCACCGCCGCGTTCGCGCCGCTGCCGGTCCTGGCATCGTGCGAGGGCTATACCGCCACAGTGGGCGGCTTCTCGGTGCGCGTCATGACCTTCGGTAACGGCCAGTCCGACACCGAATCGACCCGTATCGACGTGCTGTACGGCTTCGCCGCTGTCCGCCCGGACCACGCCTGCCGCGTGACCGAGTAATCCACCCCACCCGCCCCGCCCGCGCAAGCCGGCGGGGCATTCTTTTTGGAGCAGCACATGGAATTCCTCGAATACCCGAAAGCCCTGTACCTGTCCGGCCAAGCCCTGGTGGTGGACGACGAAGAGCAGGAAGACGCGGCGCGCGCCAACGGCTACGACGACTGGCACGCCGACAATGAGCGCATGAACACCGCCGACGACGCCGCGCTCGACCGCGACGCCTTGAAGGCCGAGGCGGAAACCCTCGGCATCGAGTTCGCCCGCAACATCAGCACCGAGAAGCTCGCCGCACTGGTGGCCGAGAAGAAGGCAGCCTGATATGCCGTTTGCCAACTACACCGAGCTGCGGGCCGCCGTGGTCGGCTGGCTGCACCGTAGCGATCTCGCGGGCCAGATCCCCGACTTCATCGACCTGGCCGAACGGCGCTTCAACCGCATCGCCCAGGTCCGGCTGATGGAAAACGAGGTGCCGCTCACGCTGACGGCTGGTTCGCGCTCGATCGCTCTGCCGGACGGGTTCACTGCGCCGCTTGCCGTGTGGTTGGCGGACGTGCAGCCGCGCGACGTGCTGTCGGCGGTGGTTCCCGAGCAGCTCCCCGTCTCTTCCCAGGCCGGCAGGCCGCGCTACTGGGCCGTCGACGGCGGCAATCTCGCCTTCGACTGCCCGGCCGACGCCGCCTACCCCGTGACGCTGCGCTACCGCGGCGGATTCAAGCTGAACGACGCCGCGCCGACGAACACCCTGCTGACGAAATACCCGGACCTTTACCTCTACGGGACGCTGCTCGAGTCGGCGCCGCGGATCCGCGACGCGGACTCCCTGGCGCTCTGGCAGGTCATGTACGACCGGGCTGTGAAAGAAATCAACCAAGCCGAGAGCCGCTCGCGCGCGGTCGCGCCGCTGCGCACCGAGTTAGCCGACCTGGTCGGCCTCCGCTAAATATCCGAAAGGAATACCGATGGGCCTGGAAACTGGCGACTACATCTCCGACCTCGTCGACACCAACCCGACGCCGGGGGATCCGAAGGCGCAGGGCGACGACCACCTCCGCCTGATCAAGAAGGTGCTGAAGAAGTGCTTCCCGAACATCACCGGCCCGATGCTGGTCGCGCACGACCAGGTTGCGTCGAAGGATTACGTCGACCAAGCCGCCTTCTCCACTTCTTTGCCGGCGCAGGTCCTGGGCTTCTTGCGCTCGACCGGCGCCGCTGCCAGCTTCGGCACAACTCACGCCGGCTACGCGCAGAACGAGGTTAAGGGCGCCGACATCGCGTCGGCGGCCACGATCAACCTGACGACCGCAACCGGCAATCTCGTGCACGTGACCGGCACGACCGGGATCACGGCAATCACCATCCCGGTGGGCGCCGAACGCGAACTGATCTTCGACGGCGCGCTGACGCTTACCCACAGCGCTGCCCTGCTGCTCCCTGGCGCCGCGAACATCGCTACGCAGGCGGGAGACCGCGCAACCGTGCGCGGCGATGCTGCTGGGGCGATCGTGACGCACTACCAGCGTGCAGACGGCAAGGCTCTTGCGGTCGATGGGCAAACTCATACATTGCTTGGGACTGCAGTAGTCGCGTCTCCGGTCGCGCAGATCGACTTCTTGAACATCTTCACCGCGACGTATGACAAGTACGTCATCGAAGTGCTAGGTGTTCAGCCCAGTGCAGCGAGCATGCTGGCGCTACGCGCGGCTGTGGCGGGCGCGGTGGTGACCACTGGGCTTTATTCACCGATGCTCGGCAACGCCACTAGCAGCGCGTCGACCGCCGTCTTCGCCCAGATGGGCAGCGGCGCCGGCAACTACACACCCTCTAGCGAAGCGCCCGGCATCACCATCGAGCTTCGCAACGTGAATTCGACCACTGGGCCGAAGGGTATCGGCGCACGAGGGGTATTCGTCCACGAAAACAATACGACCCGAGAAGGCATCTGTGGGGAGTCGTTCTTCAACAGTAACAGTGTCGTTACCGGGTTCCGTCTGTTCTGGAACACAGGGGTCAACTTCACAAAAGGAACCGTGCGTGTGTACGGCGTCCGAAACGCCGCATAAGGAATCGACATGTACAAAACGATGGACAGCGGCGTGGAGCGCGACTGCACGCCCGAGGAGATTGCCGAGATCGACGAGAGGCGCGCGCAGGCAGCGCGACCGGTTGTTCCCGACCGCATCCCAATGCTAAACGCGCACCTGGTGCTGATCGATGAGGGCTGGATGCCGGAGCTTCGCGCCTTCCTCGACACCATGCCCGGACCCGAGGGCGAAAAAGCCCGGGCGTACTTCGATAAGGCGCTGACGATGGCGCGTGACCACGACCTGGTGCTGGCCATTCCGGCGGTGCTGGGCAAGACCGAAGCCGAGGTCGACCAGCTGTTCATCAAGGCGGGAGCGCTGAATGTCTAGGATCACGATCTCCAACGCCGGCGCGGCGGGGGTCATCAAGGACCTGTCGGCGCACGAGCTGCCGCCGCAGGCCTGGACGGACGCGAATAATATTCGCTTCCTCGACGGCTACTGTCGCCAGTTCTTCGGCCACGGGCCGGTCTACGGCGGGCCGGCCGTCACCCCCTACCACGTGGTGCAGGTGAACATTGGCCAGGCCGTGCACTGGCTTTACGCCGGCGCCGAGAAGATCTACGGCGCCACGATCAGCGGCGGCACGCCAGCGCACACCAACCTGACCCGGCAGACCGCCGGCAACGACGTAAACTACACCGGGAAGCAGAACGCCTGGACGAGCGCCGTCCTGTCGGGTATTCCGATCCTGAACCCTGGGAACGAGGTCGACCCGCCACAGCGCTGGGACTTAGACTCGACGCACCGCTTCCAGCAGCTAGACAACTGGCCAGCCGCGACGTTCTGCAAGGCGATGCGCGCCTACAAGAACTTCCTGATCGCGCTGAACGTCACGAAGAGCGGGACGAACTTCCCCTTCATGGTGAAGTGGTCCAGCCCGGCGGACCCGGGCGGCGTGCCGGCCACCTGGAACGAGGCCGACGCCACGCAGGACGCCGGCGAGTACGACCTGGCGGAGGGCGGCGACTACGTGATCGACGGCCTGCAGCTGCGCGACAGCTTCATGATCTACAAGCAGCAGTCGGTCTGGCGCATGGACTTCACCGGCGGCCCCTACGTGTTCAGTTTCCGCAAGGTGCTGGGCGTGTCGGGCGCCATGAACCGGAACTGCATCGTGGAGGTCGACGGTTACCACTTCGTGCTGACCGGCTCCGATGTGGTCGTGCACGACGGCCAGTCGCCCACCCCGGTGTTGGACAAGGTGGCGCGCCGCGCCCTCTTCCAGGACATGGACGTGGCCTACAACGACCGCGCCTTCGTGTTCAAGAACCCGTTCCTCAACGAAGTCTACGTCTGCTATGTGTCGATCGGCTCGACCGTGCCGAACAAGGCGCTGGTCTGGAACTACCGCGATCGGACGGTAAGCTACCGGGACATTCCCAACCTGAACCACGCGGCCTACGGCCCGGTCGACAACACGCTGGGCGGCAACTGGGCGGCGGACAACGATTCCTGGGATACCGACCTGACCGCCTGGAACGGACCGGACTTCACGCCAAACCTGACCAGGGTGCTCATGGCGTCGAACGACGGCCAGCTCTTCATGCTGGACGCCTCGGCATCTTTCAACGGCGTGCCTCCCGAGGCCTACCTCGAGCGGCGGGGGCTGCACTTCGATGAAGACGAGTACACGAAGCGGATCACCCGCGTCCGCGCCCGAATCGCGGGCAACCCGGGGCTGACCGTGAAGATCCGCGTCGGTGGCCACCAGACGGACCCCTACGCGGATCCGGAATACCCGGTCGAGATCGAGCACGTCATCGGCCAGACGGTGGCGGCCGACATGATCGTGGACTACCGCTATCCGGCCATCCGGTTCGAGTCCGGCACGGCGCCACAGTGGCGTCTGGACAGCTATGACCTGGAAGTCCAGCGAGGGAGCCGATATTGAGAACGCCAACCCTTGCCACGGCCCAGTACAAGCCCGATCCGGTGCCGAGCGATCCGAAGGAGTTCGCGCGCTACCTCGACGCCGAGCTGCACAAGATCGCCGCGGTGCTCACGCTGGTGGCCGCCGGCCACATCGACAAGGTGTTCGCGGAGCCGGCCAAGCCGCGCGACGGAGATCTCCGCTATGCCGACGGCACCGAGTGGAACCCGGGCAGCGGCGAAGGCATTTACCGATTCAATGGGACGACATGGATATTTCTCGGATAGAAGAAACAAGCGGCACACCGTCGATCGCGCAGGCTGCGGCGCTCGAGCAAGCAATCCGAAACGAGCTGCCGCTGCTCGATGGCGAGGTGGTCAACCACTTTTCCCACGGCGTCTATGGCCGCGAGCTCCGCATTCCAGCGGGATCAGTCGTCGTCGGCCACATCCACAAGTTCGAGAACATGAACGTTCTTCTGGAAGGGGAAATGTCGGTCGTCACCGAGGAGGGTGTAAAGCGAGTTGGGCCTGGCTTTCTGATTGTGTCTCCACCGGGAACGAAGCGCGCCGCCTACGCCCACACGGATTGCCGATGGCTGACCGTCCACGGCACGCACGAGACGGACGTGGACAAGATCGAGCAGCAATTCATTGCGCACAACGAGCAAGACTATCTGGCGTTCTGCGCCGAGCAGCAACAACTATTGGAAGGAAAATAACATGGCATGGGCAGCAGTTATCGGCGCCGGCGGCGCGCTCGCGGGCGGACTCATCGCCAGCAAAGGAGCTAAGGATGCCGCACGCGCACAAGCGGACAGCGGGAAACTCGACCCACGTATCGAGGCGATGTTGTTCGGCAAGGACGGCCAGCAGGGCCTGCTCGACCGCTACAAGGGAATGCTCGATACCCCGCAATCGGCGGCCGGCCAGAACTTCGGCACCGCCAATTCGAACTACATCAACAGCAATGCTGGAGCCGACCTGGATGCCGCGCGCTATGCCGCCTACACGGCCATGGGCGGCAAGAGCGCGCCGCAGGCGGGAATCTCAGCCTACGCCGTCGGCAGCGATGTGCAGGCGCCTGGACAGAACAACCTGAACCTGAGCGGCTCGTTCAACAGCCTAATCAACGGTGCTCCGGGCAGCAACTCCTACCTGACCGGCGCGATCCAGAAGGGCATCAACCAGAGCAGCAACGCCTTCGGCAACATGATGACCGATGCGAAGTCGGCTACGCAGGACCTGCTCGGCAACATCCGCGGTGGCTCGATCGCGGCCGGCCAGTTCGGCGGCTCCCGCCAGGCGCTGGCCGAGGGCAAGGCCATCGACTCGTTCAACACGAATATGTCGCGCGCGGCGTCGCAGTTCGGCCAGAACAACACCGACGCGGCCGTTGCCGCCCAGGCCGGCGCCTACGACGCCGACCGCAATCGCCAGCTCGCCGCCACCCAGGGCCTGAGCGGCCAGCAGTACGGCGTGGCGCAGCAGAACGCCCAGACCAAGAACGCAGCCGAATTCATGAACGTGGGGAACACGCAGCAGACCAACCTGGCCAACCTGGGCGCGCAGTTGCAGACCAACGGCCAGAACAACAGTTCGTCGCTCGCCGGCGCCGGCCTGCTGTCCGGCCTTCTCGGTGGCGCGTCCACGGCAGTCAACGCCCAGGACAACTGGGGCCTATCCCGCGCGCAGGGGGTAAACAGCCTCCTGGCTCCGTTTATGGCCAACACGCCAACGCAACAGCCGGTGTCATCGAATTCCGGTGCGGCTGCGCTTGGCGGGGGCCTGGCTGGGCTGAGCTTCGGCAATTCGCTGGCTGGGCTTTTCGGCGGGCCGTCTGGTGCGACTTCTCTCCGGACCACAGGGTCAGCAGGCAACCTCCTCACGAATCCCGGCACGCTCTCCATGCCCGGGTCGCTGTCGAGCATTTTTAACTTCGGCTAAGGAGCCATCATGGCAGGAATTCTGGACAGCCTCCTCAACATGTCCCCGCAGCAGAACCGGGGCCTGCTCGCGGCTGCCGCGCAGATCCTTCAGCAGTCGGGTCCGTCGCGCCGCCCGTTCACAATAGGCCAGGCCATGGGCACCGGCATCGAGGCCTTCCAGGGCTCGATGGAACACCAGCGCGGGCGCGAGCTGGCCGAAGAGCAGGCCGAGCAGATGGGCCAGCTGCGCGGCCTGCAGATTCGCGACATGGAAACGAAGCTCCTGGAAGAGCAACGCCAGCGCGACCTCATGCGACAGTTCGGTACCCTGGCAAAGGATTCCAAGAAAACGGCCGGCCAACGGGCGGCCAGCCTGCCGGGCGGACCGACCGTGGCAAATTTGGCTCGCATCCCAGAGATGCAGGACGGTTTCGACGCGGACGACTTCCTCAGCAAGGCACTGCCGCTCGATCCGCTTCAGGCGCTCAAGTTCGCGCAGCAGTTCCAGAAATCGGCCCCGGAGTTCGACACCACTCCCCGCACCGGCACCGATGCGGCCGGCAATGCCTTCCAATACATCATTTCTAAAGGCGGCAAGGTTCAGCGCCTGGACGGCGTTCTACCGCGGGACGAGATGAAGCTAGCAAGCCTGGGTGGTAGGGATGTAGCGTACAACCCGTACGCGCTCAAGGAAGGCCAAACCTTCCAGCGCACGATGACACCGGAAGGAGCGGCCAACCACAGCCTGGCGCGCGATCGCTTCAACTTCGACAAATCCCAGGTCGGCAAGCCGGTGTTCAGTGCGGATGCCGGCGGCTTTATCCTGCCGCCGTCCTCCGCTAACCCAGGCGGAAAACTGATTCCGTTGGCCGGATCTGCAGGCGGGAAGATGACCGAGGATCAAGCGAAGTCTATGGGTTGGCTCGTGCAGGCCGAAAACGCCTACAGGAACCTCCGCAGCGTGGCTTTCGACAAGCAGGGGAACCTGACCAGTGCCGCGACGCCGGGCTTTGCGGATGCCATTGCAGGCGTGCCGCTGATCGGCGGCCCGATCGGCAACAGCCTACGGAGCGCTGATCGACAAAAGTTCAACCAGGCGTCATCCGCGCTCAGCGAGGCGTTCCTGCGCGCGGCGACTGGTGCTGGCGTGACCGAGTCTGAGGCACGGCAGAAGATCGCGGAAATCACCCCAGTGTGGGGAGAGGACGAATCGGTCTCACAGCAGAAGCTGAACGCGATTCCGCTTTACATCGAGTCGCTGAAGGCTCGCGCGGGCCCTGGTGCACGAAAGGCCGCCGGCGTACTTGGTGCTACCCCACCCTCGGGTGGCGGAGTTACTTTCTTGGGATTTGAATAATGCCTATCGCACGTTTCCAAATGCCGGACGGCCGGATCGGCCGCTTCGAGGTGCCGGAAGGCACCACGCCCGAGCAGGCACAGCAGGCTATCGCCGCGCACCTGGGCCAGCAGGCGGCAACCAGCCCGGCGCCGGCCGCCCGCGCGAAGCCGTTCGGTGAGCAGCTGAACGACGCGATCGCCGATGCACCTCGCCAGGCAGGCCTGACCGCCCGATACGCGCTGGAAGGCGTGGGCAGCCTGGCCGACATGGCCACCTCGCCCATCCGTGGCGCGCTGAACCTGCTGCCGGGCGTGGACATCAAGCCGGGCGTCGGCCAGGCGGCCGCCGATCTGGTCGGCCTGCCCAAGCCCCGCACCGGCAGCGAGCGAGTGATCGGCGACGCGGCGCGCATGGTTGCCGGGGGCGTGTTGCCCATCGGCGCCGGCGCTGTGCTGGCCAGCCGCGGTACCGGCGTTGCGCGGGGTGTTGGGCGCATGCTCGCGTCGAACCCTGGGCAGCAGCTTGCCTCGGCCGGCGCAGCGGGCGCTGCCGGCGGCTACACGCGGGAGACTGGCGGAAATGATGGCGCCCAGCTACTGGCGTCCGTCGTTGCTGGCGTCGGTGCGCCTGTGGCCCTGGGGCGTGCGCAGCGCGCGGCCAGCACCGCTGCGCGCCGCATGCAGCCAGCCACGCCAACGCCTCAGCAGGCCCAACAGATCAACATCACCATCAACAACGCCTTGCAGCAGTCGGGCATCACGCTGGACCAGCTGCCCGCCCAGGTGGCGCAGAGCATCCGAAACGATGTCGCCGCGGCCTTCCGCACCAGCGACCAGGTCTCCCCGGACGCGATCCGGCGCCTGGCCGACTACCGGCTCACCGGCCTGACGCCGACGGCCGCTGGCCTGACGCTGGACCCGGCTATCGTGACCCAGCAGAAGAATCTGGCGAAGCTGGGCGTGAACAGCAAGGACAGCACTGCGCAGTTCCTCGGCCAGACCGAGAACCGCAACAACCAGCTGCTGAAGGCCGGGCTCAACAACCTGGGGGCGGATGCGGCGGACGATGCCTACGCCGGCGGCGAGCGCATCATCGGCGCCCTCGCCGGCCGCGACGCCCGGGCCCAGCAGATCATCGGCGGCCTGTACGACAAAGCGCGCGATTCTGCCGGGCGTAGCGCAACGCTGGACCACGTATCGTTCACCAACCGTGCGGCTGACCTGCTCCACGAGGGGAACGTCGAAAGCTTTCTGACGCCAGACATCCGGAACAAGCTCAACGGCTTCGCCACCGGGGAAATTCCGCTGACGGTCGAGATCGCCGAGCAGCTGAAGACCGGTATCGGCCGCCTGCAGCGCAGCAGTGCCGACGGCAATGTCCGCTACGCCCTTGGGGCCGTTCGTCAGGCGCTGGACGAGACTCCGCTGCTTCAGGCGGCGCCGAGCGAGACAGGCTTACCAGCGCTGGGCGGCCCGCAGAACCTGGGGCAAGAAGCGATCGACGCGTTCGGCAAGGCCCGCAGCATGAACCGCGCGTGGATGCAGATCGTCGAGCGCACGCCTGCGCTGCAGGCCGTCCGCGACGGCATCGAACCTGACAAATTCGTCCAGCAGTTCATTGTGGGCTCCGGCAAGGGCGCGAGCGTGATGAGCGTGGCCCAGCTGAAAAATTCCATCAAGGCCAGCTCGGACGCAATGGGCGCGGTCCGCGAGCAGATCCTCGGGCACCTCAAGGGCAAGGCCATGAACGGCCAGGCAGACGAAGTCGGCAACTTCAGCGGCGCCGCCTACACCAAGGCGCTCGACGCTATTGGCGACCGGAAGCTGCGGCTGTTCTTCCAACCTGCAGAAGTCGACCAGATGAAGGCCCTGGCGCGCGTGTCGCGATACGAGCAGTTCCAACCCACTGGCAGCGCGGTGAACAATTCGAACACCGCTGGCGCAATCGGCGGCCTTCTCGAGCGAGTGTTCAATCAGTCGGTGCTATCGAAGATTCCATTCGGCCAGGCCGCCATTGGAGAGCCTCTGCAGAACTTCCAGGTTGGCGTGCAGTCCGGCCGCGCGCTGGACGTACCGCGCTCACTGGTCGGCGCGCCGCGGGTGCAGCAGCCGCTGCCGCGCGGGCTGATGCTGTCGCCGGCGGCGTTCATGGACCTGGAAGGAGAAGAGGAGCGGCAGCGCCGCTTACTTGCGCCGGGACGCTAACCAGGCGTTGATGATAAACGCGAGCATCGCGCCCAGCTGGATCGGATCGTAGTGCATGCGTCACCTGTGTAGTTTTTACCAATTATAGGCCACCCGCGAGGTGGCTTTTCTTTTTCCTGAAAGGATCCCTGTGGACCCCACCACCGAACAACAGAACGCCATCGCCGTCGCGACAATCCAGGTGGAAGTCGCGCACCTGAAAGCGGCCGTGGCCGACCTGCGCACGACCAACGCCCAGCTCAACGACAAGCTCGACGAAGTGCTGCGCACCATGCACGAGGCCCAGGGCGGCTGGCGCACGCTGATGGTGGTGGGCGGCGCCGCCGGCTCGATCGGCGGTTTCCTCAGCTGGCTTGTCTCGCACTGGAAGGCCTGACCATGGACCGCGACAAGCTTGCCGCCCAGCTGACCATCGACGAAGGCCGGCGCGCGCTGATCTACCTCGATTCCGTCGGGAAGTGGACCGGCGGCGTCGGCCGCAACTTGGTCGACCGCCCGTTCTCCGACGACGAGATCGACCTGATGCTGAAGAACGACATCGACCTGGTCGAGAAGGAACTCGACCGCCGCCTGCCGTGGTGGCGCGACATGAGCGCGGCGCGCCAGAACGTGCTGGCGAACATGTGCTTCAACCTCGGGATTACCCGCCTGCTGGGCTTCACCCAGGCCCTGGCCCACATGCGCTCCCGCCGGTACGACGCGGCGGCGCGCGAAATGCTCGATTCCAAATGGGCTAAGCAGGTCGGCGACCGTGCCGTCCGCCTGGCCGCCCTCATGCGCAAAGGAGAATTTTGATGAAGAAGATCTTGATCTTGGCCGTGCTGGCCACCCTCGCCGGCTGCGCGAACCTCAAGTTCGAATGGAAGGCCAGCTACAAGACCGACAACCTGGCGCAGGACCTGCGCGACGCGGCGGCGAAATGATCCCGCGCTTCCACACGAAGCTGTCGGTTCAACGGGTCGACCCGGACAGCGACGACTGGGTGCTCACGTCCACGCTGGTGTTCGAATCGGCGGTGCTCGGGCGCCTGGTGGTTGTCCCGGCCGGCACCACTACCGACTTCGCCAGCGTACCGCGGCTGCCGCTCGCCTTCTGGCTATTCGGCGACGTGGCCCAGGAGGCGGCCGTCGTGCACGATCACCTCTACTCTACCGGCGAGGTTTCGCGGAAGCTGGCGGACGAGGTGTTTGCGGAGGCGTCGAAGGCGTGCGGGGTGTCAGCCTGGCGCCGGGGCCCGATGTGGCTGGGCGTGCGCTTGTTCGGTGGTTCCCGCTATACCGGGGACGCGGCCGCGCCGCAGCCCGGGCCGGAGCAGCACCCGGCGGGCGAGCTCGAGCGCGACACCGCGCTCATGTAGCGCACGGGCGCCGGCGGCGACACCATGCGATGCGGCGATGTTCACGGCCAAGTCGATGTGGGTCGCCGTCCGGCGGTCGGTGCGAGGTTTCATTCCGAGATCATTGCAGGCCCGGCGACCGGGGCGTTGATCTCGCTCAATCTCGTCAGCTTGGCTCGTCGGCGAGCATGCCGTGCTGGCCGGCCCATTCGATCAGCGCGTCATTCATCCTGGTTTGCCACCCATCCCCAGTCGCCTTGAAGGCGCTCAGCACGCGGGAGTCGAGTCGAATGCTGATCGGCTCCTTGCGCACCTCTTCCCTCGGCCGCCCACGCGCGCGCTTCGGCTTCACAGCCGCCCATTCCTCATCGGTGTACGGGACCGCGTCCGGGTCCTGCATCGCCGCCTTCGTGATCGCGGCGTCCTCTTCAGGGGTGGGGACCACCGTCCCCGGTTTAAGCTTCGGCATATCGTTTTACCTCCCTCGTGTTCGCCTTGCGCAGGCTGATGATTCTTCGGACTTCGGCGCGGTCTACGTACACGACGTAGAAGAGACGCATGCCAATGTAGCCGATGGCGCACATGCGCTCTTCGCCGTAGCTCTTGCGCTCGTCCGCCCAGGCCAGGGCATCATCCCATTCGAACTGCGCTGCGGCTGCCAGCTCGACACCGTGCTTCTCGATGTTGGTCTGGTTTTTAGTGGTGTCGAATGCGATGTCCATGTAATTATTGTATATACGTTAAACCATCAGTGCAAGTGTTTTTTGTATATACGATAAACAGCCGCCGAGCTATACTGGACGCATGTACGGAAAAGTGAAACAGCTGCGCAAGCGAGGCCAGCGCCTATCGGACCGAGAGATCGGCCAGTCGCCATTCGTTGAGGGTGCCGTGCGCGTCTACGGTCTGGGGACCGGCACCGTAGCTACCGTCACGGACCCGGCCTCCCAAGTCGGCGATCCGCTCATCCCGATGCTCTACGACGCGAAGCTCACTACGATGACCGACGGCGGCATGCTGTTGAAAGGCGAGGAGCGGCCGCAGGGCGACACCGGCCCGGCCTACATTCAGGAGTGGTCGGTGCGGTTCGAACAGGCATAAAAAAACAGCACCGATATTAGACAGTGTCTAATATCCAGTGCTGTGGATGTGTACAGCTGGCACTGTAACACTTTGATTCTAATGGTCGGGGCGAGAGGATTCGAACCTCCGACCCCCTGCACCCCATGCAGGTACGCTACCAGGCTGCGCTACGCCCCGACTAGCCAGCAATTATATCAGAGAGAAAAAATTTCTTGAGATTTTGTTATACGTTTTCAAGAAAATGGGTGCGCTGGAGTAAGCCGTACCTTCTATCGGGGCGGCGGCGCGACGCCGAGGCTCGAACGGCGCCGCCCGCCTCTCACCAATTGCAGAGCCCGGCATCGTCGCGATGGTAACGCTACCATCTACAATGGACCATCCATTCTTCGCTGGAGCTTGCGATGCCCCCTTCGTCCGAACGTCTTGCCGTGGTCGACGCCCTGCGCGGCTTCGTGATCCTGGCGATCATGCTGCTGCATAACCTCGAACACTTCGATCTCTACCATTTCCCCAGCCACTTGCCGGCCTGGATGATCATTCTCGACAAGGCCGTCTGGGAGATGCTGTTCTTCCTCTTCCACGGCAAGGCCTATGCCATCTTCGCTTTCCTGTTCGGCTTCACCTTCGCCCTCCAGGACGGCCGCCGCGCAGCCGCCGGCGAAGACTTCCGCGCCCGTTTCGCCTGGCGCCTGCTGCTCCTGCTTGGTTTCGGGCTGGTCAATTCGATGTTCTACCAGGGCGATATCCTCGCGATGTACGCCGTGCTCGGCCTCAGCCTGCTGCTGGTGGCCCGCCTGCCGCAGCGCCTGGTGCTCGGGTTCGCCTGCCTGCTGCTGCTCCAGCCCTATGCCCTGGTCGAACTGCTGCGCGCCCTGCCCGCGCCCGCGCTCACGCTGCCGGATCCGGCTTCCTGGGCCTACTTTGGCCGCGGCAACGCCTACCTGATGCACGGTTCGCTGTGGGAAGTGTGGAGCGGCAATCTCTTCAATGGCAGACCGGCCGCGATCCTGTGGAGCTGGGAAAACGGCCGCCTGTTCCAGATTCCGGCCCTGTTCATGCTGGGCATGCTGGCCTGCCGGGCCCGCTTCTTCGCGGACGATGCGGCGGCTGCCGCGCGCTGGCGCAGGATCGCCTTCGCCGCCCTGCTGCTGTTCGTTCCGCTGTTCTTCGCACACCGCACCCTGAACGGCTGGAACGGCGCCGAAGGCCTGAAGCGGCCCCTCGTGTTGATGCTCAGCTCCTGGGCCCACCTGGCCTTCGCAGCCTTGCTGGTCGCCGGCTTCGCCCTGCTCCACCGCGGCGCGGCCGGGAGCAGGATGCTGGCGCGCCTTGCGCCGCTGGGACGCATGAGCCTGACCAGCTACATGATGCAGTCCCTGGCCGGGACCGTCCTCTACTATGGATTCGGACTGGGCCTGTACGCCCTCACCGGCGCCAGCCTCAGCCTCCTGATCGGGATCGCGCTGGCCGTGCTGCAGATCTGGTTCAGCAACTGGTGGCTGCGCCGTCACCCGCAGGGCCCGCTGGAAGCCCTGTGGCACCGCGCCACCTGGATCGGGCGCCCGGCCGTGGCGCCCCTGCGCCAGCCGGGCTGAGCGCCCTGTTCATTTCCACTCGCCGCGCAAGGCCAGCACCTGTTCCTGCAGGTATTCCGGGGTGGCCTTGTCCGGCGTCACCGGCAAGCCGACGGCCAGCGCCAGCTTCGAACGCACGCCGCGTTCGATGCGGCGCTCGAAGATGTTGGTCTTGTCGCGCGTGAACATGCTGCCCCACAGGCCGCGCAGGGCCATCGGGATCACCGGCACCTGGCTGCGGGCGACGATCTTGGCGATGCCGGCGCGGAATTCGCTGATCTCGCCGGTCGAGGTCAGCTTCCCTTCCGGGAAAATGCAGACCAGTTCTCCGTTGTGCAAGGCATGGGCGATGTCGACGAACGCCTTTTCCATCACCCAGGGGTCTTCCTTGGCCGGCGCGATCGGGATGGTCTTGGCCGCGCGGAACAGCCAGCTCAGGAAAGGCGTCTTGAAGATGCGGTGGTCCATCACGAAGCGGATCGGGCGCGGGCTGGCGGCGCCGATCACCAGCGCATCCACGTAGCTCACGTGGTTACACACCAGCACGGCCGGGCCCTCTTCCGGAATGCGCGCCACGTCCACCGTGCGCACGCGGTACACGGTGTGGATCAGGAGCCAGGCCAGGAAGCGCATCAGGAATTCCGGCACCAGCGAGAAGATGTACACCGCCACCACGGCGTTCAGCAGGGCCGTGACCAGGAACAGTTCGGGAATCGTGAAGCCCTGCCCCAGCAGCAGGATCGCCACGCCGGCCGAGGCCACCATGAACAGCGCGTTCAGGATGTTCATGCCGGCGATGGTGCGCGAGACGTGCTTCTGGTCGCAGCGGGTCTGGATCAGGGCGAACAGCGGCACGATGAAGAAACCGCCGAAGACGCCGATCAGGACGATGTCGGCCAGGATGCGCGGCACGCCCGGCTGGACCAGCAGCGCGAAGGCGTCGAGCGTGGCCGTCCCCGCGCCGGCATAGGCGCTGCTGGCGAAATACAGGTCGATGCCGAACACCGACAGGCCGATGGAACCGAAAGGCACCAGGCCGATCTCGACCTTGCGGCCCGACAGACGCTCGCACAGCAGCGAACCGGCGCCGATGCCGAGCGAGAACACGGTCAGCAACAGCACGAAGACGCTGTGGTCGCCGTGCAGGTAGTCCTTGGCGAACAGCGGGAATTGCGCCAGCACCAGGGCACCATAGAACCAGAACCAGGAATTGCCCAGCATCGACAGGAACACCGTGCGGTTCTGGCGCGAGAAATTCAGGTTGCGCAGCGATTCGGCGAAGGGGTTGCGGCTGATCCTCAGCTCGGGCGCCGGGGCCGGCGAGGGCGGGATCCGCCAGCTGGCGGCCAGTCCCAGCAGGGCGCAGCCCAGGGTGCCGGCCGCCACCAGCTCGATGCCGAAAGGCTTGGTTGCCACCAGCACCGCGCCGGCCACTTCGCCCAGCAGGATGCCGACGAAGGTGCCCATCTCGATGACGCCGTTGCCGCCGACGAGTTCTTCGGGTTTCAGCTGTTGCGGCAGGTAGGCGTACTTGACCGGGCCGAACAGGGTCGAGTGCAGGCCCATGCCGGCCACGGCCGCGACCAGCAACCACAGCGTATGCGTCATCCAGCCGATGCAGGCCACGCCCATGATACCGATCTCGAGCAGCTTGACGAAGCGTGCCAGCTGTCCTTTGTCGAACTTGTCCGCGATCTGGCCGGCGGTAGCCGAAAACAGCACGAAGGGCAGGATGAACAGGCCCGGGATCAGGTTGTTCAGCAGGGCCGGATCGAGCGTGGTCCAGGACAGCGCGTCATAGGTCAGCACGACCAGCAGCGCGGTCTTGAACAGGTTGTCGTTGAAGGCGCCCAGGAACTGGGTCCAGAAGAAGGGGCCGAAGCGGCGCTGCGTCAGGAGGGAAAACTGGTTCGAATGGCTCATGCGCTAGAGTTTGCTGGAAATGTTCGCTGAACGGGAGTGCGTAATGTACAACGGCCGCCCCCGGCTCACAAACGCTGTTTCTCGGATTCATGATCTGGTCGTTGGAGGGAATACCCGCGGTGGCGTATTTCGATACGCGCCGCGCCGGATGCTGCGCCGGCAAGGTCCGCGACCTGCTATTCAACACGAAACGTGGCACTGGACGGCCGTGCGAAATCAAACTGTATGATCCGGACGAATCCTGATTGAAATGGGTCAAGCGGCTCCGTTTCGGAGGACATGCTGCAGTGCAGCGCAGGTAGAATCCGCGGATGACTTCAGCCAACTTCCAGGTCTGCTACGCCAGCGTGGCCATTGCGCTGTTCGAGCACATCGAGCAGGACCTGCTCCTCCTCACCACCGCCCTTCTCGACGACGACGAGGCGCAGCCTTTGCGTTGCTTGCCCGAGCGGGTACGCGGCAGCATGCCGGTGCAGTGGGATATGCCGCCGATGTGAGGTGAAACCGTAGGGTCGGCGGGGCGCGCGGCCGGCTACGCCGCCGACGCGTTGATTCGGCTTTGGAGCCGCGCCGGATGATCTTGTTGCAAACCATCGCCGGGTCGGCGGCAGAGCCGCCAACCCTACGATATGCGAGACCGCAAAGACCCGATCAGCTCAGCGCTTCCAGGCGAATCCGGATCACCTTGCTGATCACCGCCGGCAGCGCCTCGATCTTGGCGATCGCGGCGTCGATGTTCTTCTCGCGCGTCTGGTGCGTCAGCATGATGATGTCGAGGTCGGTCTGGTCGCCCGGCTCCTTCTGCAGCACGGCGTCGATCGAGATGCCGGCGTCGGCCAGGATGCGGGTCAAGTCGGCCATCACGCCGAGCTGGTCCTTCACGTGCACGCGCAGGTAGTAGCTGGTGGTGATCTCGGCCATCGGCACGATGGCGACGTCGGTCATTTCGCCCGGCTGGAAGGCCAGGTGCGGCACGCGGCAGTACGGGTCCACGGTCGCCAGGCGGGTGACGTCGACCAGGTCGGCGATCACGGCCGAGGCGGTCGGCTCGGAGCCCGCGCCCTTGCCGTAGTAGAGCGAGGCGCCGACGGCGTCGGCCTGCACCAGCACCGCGTTCATCGCGCCTTCGACGTTGGCGATCAGGCGCGCGGCCGGGATCAGGGTCGGGTGCACGCGCAGCTCGATGCCCTCGCCCGATTCGGTGCGGGTGCGGCGGGTGATGCCCAGCAGCTTGATGCGGTAGCCCAGCTGCTCGGCGTAGCGGATATCGGCCGCTTCCAGCTTGCTGATGCCTTCGATATACGCCTTGTCGAACTGCACCGGGATGCCGAAGGCGATCGCCGACATGATGGTCAGCTTGTGCGCCGCGTCCACGCCTTCGATGTCGAAGGTCGGGTCGGCTTCGGCATAGCCCAGTTCCTGCGCTTGCTTGAGCACGGTCGCGAAGTCGAGGCCCTTCTCGCGCATTTCGGAGAGGATGAAGTTGGTGGTGCCGTTGATGATGCCGGCGACCGATTCGATACGGTTGGCGGTCAGGCCTTCGCGCAGCGCCTTGATGATCGGCACGCCGCCGGCCACGGCCGCTTCGAAGGCCACCGTGACGCCCTTGTCCTGGGCGGCGGCGAAGATCTCGTTGCCGTGCAGGGCCAGCAAGGCCTTGTTGGCGGTGACCACGTGCTTGCCGTTGGCGATGGCCTGCAACACCAGCTCGCGCGGCAGCTCGTAGCCGCCGATCAGTTCCACCACGATGTCGATGTCGGGATGGTTGACCACGGCGAAGGCGTCCGAGACCACCTCGACCGAAGCGCCGGCCGTGCTGTTCCCTGTCAGCTGGCGTGCCCGTTCAATGTTACGCGCCGCCACCATGGTAATTTCGATGCCGCGGCCGGCACGGCGGCGGATCTCTTCCTGGTTGCGCTGAAGAACGTTAAAGGTGCCGGCACCGACGGTGCCGAGCCCCAGTAGGCCAACTTTGATGGGTTTCATGGTGTGGTTTCTCGTTGAAGTCTAGGCGCGTCCATGGCGCCGTCGGTAGCCGTCGAGGAAGCGCGCGATGCGTCCGCAGGCGTCGGTCAGGTCGTCGGAATTGGGCAGGAACACCAGCCGGAAGTGGTCCGGGGCGATCCAGTTGAAGCCGGTGCCTTGCACCAGCAGCACTTTTTCCTCGGACAGCAGTTCGCAGATGAACTGCTGGTCGTCCGTGATCGGGTACATCTTCGGGTCGAGGCGCGGGAACATGTACAGCGCGGCTTTTGGCTTCACGCAGGACACGCCCGGAATATCGGTCAGCAGTTTGTGCGCGAGGTCGCGCTGTTTGAGCAGGCGCCCGCCCGGGCCCACCAGGTCGGCGATGCTCTGGTAGCCGCCCAGGGCGGTCTGGATCGCGTACTGGCCCGGCGCATTGGCGCACAGGCGCATCGAGGCCAGCATGTTCAGGCCGTCGATATAGCCCTTGGCATGGCGCTTCTCGCCCGACACCGTCATCCAGCCGGCGCGGTAGCCGCAGGAGCGGTAGTTCTTCGACAGGCCGTTCAGGGTCAGGCACAGCACGTCGTCGGCGAGCGAGGCGATCGACACGTGCTGTTCGCCGTCGTACAGGGTCTTGTCGTAGATTTCGTCGGCGTAGATGATCAGCTGGTGCTGGCGCGCCAGCTCGACGATCTCGAGCAGCACTTCGCGCGGATACAGGGCGCCGGTCGGGTTGTTCGGATTGATGACGACGATCGCGCGGGTGTTCGGCGTGATCTTCTTGCGCATGTCCTCGATGTCGGGGAACCAGCCGGACTGCTCGTCGCACACATAGTGCACCGGATTGCCGCCGGCCAGGCTCACGGCCGCGGTCCAGAGCGGATAGTCGGGCGCCGGCACCAGCACTTCGTCGCCGTTGTTCAGCAGGCCCTGCATCGCCATCACGATCAGCTCGGAGGCGCCATTGCCCAGGTAGATGTCGTCGATGCCGACGCCCTGGATGTTCTTTTCCTGGGTGTAGTGCATGACCGCCTTGCGCGGCGCGAACATGCCCTTGGAATCGGTATAGCCGGCCGCGCCCTGCATGTTGCGGATCATGTCGTGCACGATCTCGTCCGGCGGATCGAAGCCGAACACGGCCAGGTTGCCGATGTTGAGCTTGATGATCTTCTGGCCGTCGTCTTCCATCTGGCGGGCCTTTTCCAAGGCCGGGCCGCGGATTTCGTAGCAAACGTCGTCGAGTTTGTTCGATTTGAAAATCGGTCGCAAGATATCCCCTGGAAGAAAGCGCTAAGGAAGCATCGGAAAACCGTCGCGAGCGGCAGCAATGTTGTCCGAGCCCCCAAGGGGAGCCTGCTCGCTGTACATGGGTACAGCGAGCATCGCAGGACGACAGTGCAACGCGCAGCGGGTTTTCCGAGCCTTCCGTATGTTGCAGTGCGAAAAATACCATTCTGCCTTAGGCGGCGGAATCAGGCAACCTTGCCGATCCGGTTACAATGGGCGATCACTTTGGCCTCTGAAAACGCAAGACCATGAAGCTCCATTCCGACAACACTCAACAATATCAGACCGTGACCGGCTACGACGCCAAGGGCGTCGAAATCAATGCCCAGCGCTTCGAGTTCAGCCTCACCGTCATGCCCGAAGTCCCTCCGCGTCCGTGGGACGTCGCCCGCTTCGAAGACCTGAACGCCGCCCACTTCGAGGAAATCGCCAAGGATGCGCCCGACGTGGTCGTCCTGGGCACCGGCGAGCGCCAGCGCTTCGTCCATCCGAAACTGGTCGCCAGCCTCTCGGCTTTGCGCATCGGCGTCGAATGCATGGACAGCCAGGCCGCCTGCCGCACCTACAATATCCTGATGGGCGAAGGGCGCAAGGTTACGCTGGCCCTGATTATCGACACGGCCTCTTGAAATAAAGACACTACGCCCCAACTGGCGGAATTATCAGCCTGGCAGCACTAGCTTCTGGAGGCGGTGCGGGATTATCATGCGCACTGCCGCTCCCTGTGCGCCAGGGAGATTGAACGCAGCGCGCCGCGCTGCCACTGCCAGGAGACCCCCGTGGCCGAGAGCCCAACCGCCGCACCGATCGCCCCAACGCCGGTCGCCCCATTTTCCGCCCCGATGACGAGCGGCCTGACCTTCGAGCTGGCCGGCCGTCCCGCCAAGTACACCGTGCTGTACTTCTATCCCAAGGACAACACGCCGGGCTGCACGACGGAGAGCATCAACTTCCGCGAAGCCTATCCCGCGTTCCAGGCGCTGGGCGCCGAGATCTACGGCCTGAGCCGCGATTCGCTGCGTTCGCACGAAAACTTCAAGGGCAAGCTGGGCCTGCCGTTCGAGCTGATTTCCGACCCCGAAGAGACGGTCTGCACGCAGTTCAATGTCATGAAGATGAAGAA
Organism: Massilia sp. DD77; assembly: GCF_036961685.1. Classification (NCBI taxonomy): domain Bacteria; kingdom Pseudomonadati; phylum Pseudomonadota; class Betaproteobacteria; order Burkholderiales; family Oxalobacteraceae; genus Massilia; species Massilia sp. DD77. The sequence continues at coordinate 43,939 of NZ_JBAMDH010000017.1, read as the reverse complement.
TATGTATGGCAAGCAGGTCCGGGGGGTCGAGCGCAGTACGTTTGTCATTGACGCTCAAGGCCGATTGGTGAAAGAATGGCGTGGCGTGAAAGTCAATGATCACGTCGCCGAAGTGCTGGAATTTTTGAAGAGCCAGCCTTAAGAAGAGCCTTGAAAAACCGTCGCGAGCAGCAGGTTATCCAGGTTCTGATGGATGGCTCCAGTTTCTTAACGTACCTGGATAGCCATCGCCTATTTTGAGTCAACCCGTAACACATCCGCATCATTCCAATCTGGCTGCCTGCCGGACCAGGCTCTTCCCGGGTCCAACGCGCATGGCAGCCCCTTCCCGAGTACCGATTCCGAACGACGGCGCGGCCCTGTGGCCCGCGCACGTTCGGCCTTCCCGTCTTTTTTGAGATTGAGAACCTGATGCCACTACCCAAAATGCCGACCAAGCCAGCCACCATGCTGCTGGCCAAGGATTACCCGAAGGCGGAACCCGGCAAGTCGCCGGTCCGTCCCGCGTCCACCCAGACCGATACCGAACTCGAAGAGCTGATCAGCGGCCAGGCCGTGCCTGCGCCCAAGGGCCGCGCCCGCAAGAAGGCCGCCCAAGCCGCGCCCGTCCTGGCGGCCGTCCCCGCGCCGGCGCGCGGCGAAACCCAGCGCAGCGCGCCGGCCACCGTGGCCAAGCTGCGCGAGACCGATGCCGAGCAGCCGCATCCGGCCAAGCACAAGCCGGTCGAGGTCAACGTCAAGTCCTCCACCAGCCGCAGGGCCGACAAGTCCGGCATCACCAAGGTCTTCGTGCTCGACACCAATGTGCTGATGCACGATCCGACCTCGCTGTTCCGCTTCGAGGAGCACGACGTCTACCTGCCGATGATGACCCTCGAGGAACTCGACAACCACAAGAAGGGCATGTCGGAGGTCGCGCGCAACGCGCGCCAGGTCTCGCGCACCCTGGACGCCCTGATCGCCAACGTCGACGACGACGCGATCGAGGCCGGCATCCCGCTGGCCAAGCTGGGCAACAAGGACGCCAAGGGCCGCCTGTTCTTCCAGACCAAGCTGGATGCGGCCCCCCTGCCCGACGGCCTGCCCTCGGGCAAGGCCGACAACCAGATCCTGGGCGTCGTGCGCGCGCTCGAGCAGCAGATGGACGGCCGCGCGATCGTGCTGGTGTCGAAGGACATCAACATGCGCATCAAGGCGCGCGCCCTGGGCCTGCCGGCCGAGGATTACTTCAACGACCACGTGCTGGAAGACACCGACCTGCTGTACTCGGGCATCGTCCAGCTGCCGGACGACTTCTGGGATTCGCATGGCAAGGACATCGAGTCCTGGCAGGAAAACCGCAACGGCTATTCCTCGACCTTCTACCGCATCACCGGCCCGGTGGTCCCCGGCCTGCTGGTGAACCAGTTCGTCTACCTGGAACCCAAGGATGGCGACTCGCCTTTCTACGCCCAGGTCAAGCAGATCAACGGCAAGACCGCGGTGCTGGAAACCCTGCGCGACTACAGCCACAACAAGAACAACGTGTGGGGCATCACCGCGCGCAACCGCGAGCAGAACTTCGCGCTCAACCTCCTGATGAACCCGGAGTGCGACTTCGTCACCCTGCTCGGCCAGGCCGGTACCGGCAAGACCCTGCTGGCCCTGGCCGCCGGCCTGGCCCAGGTGCTGGAGACCAAGCTGTACAACGAGATCATCGTCACCCGCGTGACGGTGCCGGTGGGCGAGGACATCGGCTTCCTGCCGGGCACCGAGGAAGAGAAGATGTCGCCCTGGATGGGCGCCTTCGACGACAACCTCGAGGTGCTGATGAAGTCCGACGGCGACGCCGGCGACTGGGGCCGCGCCGCGACCCAGGACCTGATCCGCTCGCGCATCAAGATCAAGTCGCTCAACTTCATGCGCGGCCGCACCTTCGTCAACAAGTTCCTGATCATCGACGAGGCGCAGAACCTGACGCCGAAGCAGATGAAGACCCTGGTCACGCGCGCCGGTCCGGGCACCAAGATCCTGTGCCTGGGTAACATCGCCCAGATCGACACGCCTTACCTCACCGAAGGTTCGAGCGGCCTGACCTACGTGGTCGACCGCTTCAAGGGCTGGGGCCACGGCGGCCACGTGACCCTGGCGCGCGGCGAACGCTCGCGCCTCGCCGACCACGCGAGCGACGTGCTTTGATCGATCGCTGTGTGAAGAGCCCGCCGGTTGGCGGGCTTTTTTTATTCTTATTCTCCGTGGGTACAGGATGCGCCCATGGTCCGCTTACGAACTTGGGTTCCGGCCTTCGCCGGAACGACGGGCATGGGCTTGCCACTTACCCCAAGACCGTCATCCCCGCGCAGGCGGGGACCCAAGTTTCTTCGAACACCTTTCACTTCTCCTTACCGTAGTAACAGCGCATGCCCTTCATACTCAAGCTCCTGCTCGTCCCCTCCCTCATCGCCGCCGTCACCCTGGCCGGCCGCCGCTGGGGCCCCGCCGTCGCCGGCTGGCTCTCCGCCTTCCCCATCGTCTCCGGTCCCATCCTGCTGGCCATCGCCCTCGAACAGGGCAGCGACTTCGCCGCCACCGCCGCCGCCAACACCCTGCTCGCCGTGCTCGCCATCCTGGTCTTCAGCATCGCCTACGCCCGCGTGGCGCGACACAAGGGCGTACTCGCGGCAATGACCGCCGCCCTGCTCGCCTGGGCGGCAACGGTCGCCCTGCTGCGCAGCCTGGAGCTGCCGCTGTGGGCCGGTTTCGCGGCGGTGCTGGCCGCACTGCTGGCCGCCCCGCGCCTGATCGGGCATATCACGCAGCGCAAGGACAGCCAGGGCATCCCGGCGCGCGACCTGCCATGGCGCATGGCCGCCGGCGCCGTCCTGACCCTGGCCGTGACGGCCGCCGCCGCCCAGATGGGCCCGCGCCTGAGCGGCATGTTCGCCATGTTCCCCGTCATGAGCACCGTGCTGGTCGGCTTCTCGCACCGCAGTTCGGGCGCCGGCTTCGCGGTCGACCTGCTGCGCGGCATGGTGCGCGGCTACTACGCCTTCGCCGTGTTCTGCCTGGTGCTGGCCCTGCTGCTGCGCGCCCAGCCGCTGGCGTCCAGTTTCATCGCGGCGACCGCCTGTGCGCTGGCGGTCCAGCTGGGCTTGCGCGCCGCCGTAGCCCGCTCCGCCAAGCCGGCTTAAAATAGCCGGATTCACAACACCACGAGGAGACCGGGATGCCCCACATGCTGCTGATCCATGAACCCGTCGGCCAGCGCGCCACGCGCAGCGACGCCGAGGGACGCGCCGTCTACGAGCGCATGCTGCGCTGGGGCGACGAGCTGAAGGAGCGCGGCCTGCTGCTGGGCGCAGAGTCGCTCTCCTCGCTCGATCACGCGGTGCGCGTCAGCACCGCCGGCGGCCGCGCGCGCATCGTCGACGGTCCCTTCGCCGAAGCCAAGGAAATGGTGGGCGGGTTCTACCTGCTGGACGTGGACACGCGCGAGGAAGCGGTGGCCCTGGCCGAGCGCTGCCCGGCCGCCGAATGGGCCACGGTCGAGGTGCGCGCCCTGGCGCCCTGCTTCGCACCCTGAAAAAAATTATCGAGGCGATGTCGAAACGCCGCGCCGCCGTTCGTCGTAGGGATTGAAAGCCGGCATGCGCCGCTTTCCAACCAAGGAGAACGACATGCGTTTCATGATCATCGTCAAGGCGACAAGCGCGACCGAGGCGGGCGTCATGCCCGAGGCGGCGCTGTTCGCCGCGATGGGCGAGTACCACCAGGAGCTGGCCCGCGCCGGCGTCCTGCTCGACGCGAACGGCCTCAAGCCGAGCAGCCAGGGCTGGCGCATCCGCTACGGGGCGGGACGCCGCAGCGTGATCGACGGCCCCTTCGCCGAGACCAAGGAGCTGATCGCCGGCTACACCCTGATCCAGGTCCGTTCGCGCGAAGAAGCGCTCGAATGGGCGCGCCGCTTCCCCAACCCGCAGGGCGAAGGCGCCAGCGCCGAGATCGAGGTACGCCCGCTGTACGAGATGGACGACCTTCCCTTCCACACCGACATGCACAAGGAGCAGTGATGAACACCCAGATCTACGTGAACCTCCCGGTCAAGGACCTCGAACGCAGCAAGGCCTTCTTCGGCGCCCTCGGCTTCGCATTCAACCCGCAGTTCAGCGACCAGAACGCGGCCTGCATGATCGTCAATCCGGATGCCTACATCATGCTGCTGGCCGAACCCTTCTTCCAGGGCTTCACCCGCAAGCCGATCTCCAGCGCCAGGGACAGTACCGAAGTGCTGGTCTGCCTGTCGCGCGACAGCCGCGCCGCGGTCGACGAGATGGTGGCCAAGGCGCGCGCAGCCGGGGGCAGCGTCCCGCTTGAAGCCCGCGACCACGGCTTCATGTACCAGCACGGCTTCGAGGACCCGGACGGCCATATCTGGGAGCTCGCGTTCATGGAGTCGATGCCCCCTGCGGTGGCATCGACGCCGCCGGCGCAGGCCTGATGGAAGCGGTCGAGCAGGCCATCGCGGCGGTCTGGCGCATCGAGTCGGCCCGCATCGTGGCCGGGGTGGCGCGCGTCGTGCGCGACGTCGGGCTGGCCGAGGAACTGGCCCAGGACGCCCTGGTCGCGGCGCTCGAGCACTGGCCGCGCGACGGCATTCCCGAGCGCCCCGGCGCCTGGCTGCTGACCGCGGCGCGCAACAACGCCCTCGATCGCCTGCGGCGCGACCGCTCGCTCCAGCAGAAACTCGAACAGATCGGCCTCGACCTCGAGGCCCGGGAGGCGCTCGTGGAGCCCGACTTCTCCGACAGCCTGGACGACAAGCGGCGCGACGTGTTCCAGGACGACATGCTGCGCCTGATGTTCACTGCCTGCCACCCCGTGCTGCCGCCCGATGCGCGGGTGGCCCTCACCCTCAAGCTGCTGGGCGGCCTGTCGACCCAGGAGATCGCGCGCGCCTTCCTGGTGCCCGAGGCCACCATGGCCCAGCGCATCGTGCGCGCCAAGCGCACTCTCGGCGAGGCGCGGGTGGCGTTCGAGCTGCCGCCGCCGGAGCAGCTCGACGAGCGCCTCGGCACGGTGCTGGAAGCGGTCTACCTGGTCTTCAACGAAGGCTACGCGGCCACTGCCGGCGAGGACTGGATGCGCCCGCAGCTGATCGAGGAAGCCCTGCGCCTGGGCCGCATCCTGGCCGAGCTGGCGCCCGGCGAACCCGAGGTGCACGGGCTGGTGGCCCTGATGGAGCTGCAGGCTTCGCGCATGCACGCCCGCCTGGACGCCGCCGGGCGGCCGGTGCTGCTGCTCGACCAGGACCGCGCGCGCTGGGACGGGGTCCTGATCCGGCGCGGCCTGGCCGCGCTGGAGCGCGCCGCGCAACTGGGCCTGCCGCGCGGGCCCTACGTGCTGCAGGCCGAACTGGCCGCCTGCCATGCGCGCGCCCACCGGCCGGAACAGACCGACTGGCGCCGCATCGCGGCCCTGTACGCGGAACTGGCGGCGCGCCAGCCCTCCCCCGTGGTCGAGCTCAACCGCGCGGTGGCGGTCGGCATGGCCGAGGGCCCGGCCGCCGGCCTGGCCCTGGCCGATGCGCTGGCGGCCGGAGGCAAGCTGGATGGCTACCACTGGCTGCCGAGCGTACGCGCCGACCTGCTGGCCAGGCTCGGACGCGAGGCCGAGGCCAGGCGCGAATTCGAGCGCGCCGCCGCCCTCACCGCCAATGCGCGCGAGCGCGAGCTGCTGCTGGCCCGCGCCGCGGCCATGCATCCCTGAATGAAACAGCCCCGCAGGCCGGATGGCGCGCGGGGCTGTGAACACGGCGGGCGGGGCTCAGCGCACGATGCAGTCGGGCGCCTGGTCCTGCCCCGGTCCGTTGCCGGCCGTGGGGCCGCCGCTGCCGGCGTCGAAGGACGGCGGCGGCACGAACTGGATACCCGGATTCGAGGGCACGATCACCGGCGGCTGGCTCACGTTGGGCACATAGCCGAACTGGCCGGCCTGGAAGCCCAGCGCGCCGCCATTGTTGGTGACGATGATGGCGCCGTCGGTCACCTGCAGGTGCAGGCCGGGGGGCAGCGCGGCGGGCGCCGGCGCGCCGGCCGGCGCCTTCAGCTGCGACGCCGGACTCGCCGGGCCGTCGGGGCCGCGAACGAGCTTTCCCTGGCTGGACGGCAGTTTCCCGGACTCCTGCGCCTCGAGCGACCCGATGCCGTCGACCACCCGCATGCCGTTCGCCGGTGGCGGCGGCACGTACTGCGCCACGAAGGTGGTGCCGCGGATGCCGATGGTCGCCGCCGGGGTCTTGAGGGAGAACTTTTCCTTGTTCCGCTTGCCCATCAGGCCCGTGATCGAACGCAGGCCGCCCTTCACCAGGCTGTAGCTGGCCTTGTCGTCTTCCGGCTTGTTCTGGTCGAAGGAAAAATCCTCCACCTTGAAGGTGGTGCCGGGACGCAGCGTGATCTCGCTGTTGTCGACGAACTTGATCTGGGCATAGGTGTTCTTCTCGGACACCAGGGTGTCGCCGCTCTCGATCTCCGAACGCAGGGCCAGCACCTTGACGCTGCCATCCGCCTTCTTGGCCAGCAGCGGGCCGCTCAGGCGCGTGATCATGCCGGCCACCTGCGCCGCCCAGGCCGCGCCGCCGACGCCGAGCAGCACGGCGAACAGGACGGCCTTGGTTGCAATACACTTAGTTGCAATACATTTTTGTCGCAGGTTTTTCATTCTTCACTCCAGTGTTCTCCGCGGACGCAGGTCCGGCCGGCTTGTCGCCCTTGTCAGTCTGTTCCGGCTGGGCCGTGCCGCCCGTCGCCCCTGGCGCCGCCTTGCCCGGCTCGGTGCGGGCCTGGCGGTCGATCAGGTCGAGCACCACGCGCTGGGCGTTGACGACCGGCGCCGTCGGCGACCCGCCTGTCCCGCCGTTGACCGGGACGAAGCAGGACGGATGGGACGGGTCGCGCGTGCACAGCGCGGCCACCGGCAGCACCGCTTCGCAACCCGCCGTGGACGGCGAGGCCAGACACTGCGCCACACCCGGCAGGCGCACTTCGCAGCCTTGCAGCGACGGGCTGCCGATGCATTGCGCCAGGGTCGGCAGGACCACCTCGCAGCCCGGAGCGCCCGGCTTGGCCACGCATTCCGACAGACCGGGCAAGATGCCCACGCAGTCGGTGTCGCTCGGATCGATCAGGCAGGAATTGAAGGTCACCTGCAAGGTCTGGGCGCAGCCCTCGCGTCCCGGCGTCAGCCTGCAGACCTCGAGCGAGGGCAGCACGATCGCGCAGTTCGGACCGGTCGGATTGACCAGGCAGGCCTCGAAGGTGGCGCGCGCGATCACCGGCTCGCAACCCGGCAGCTTGGGATTGGCGCGGCACTGCGCCAGCGACGGCAGGATGGCCGAGCAGTTCGCACCGAGCGGGTCGGCGACGCAGGACTGCAGCGCGGCTTCGAGCACCGGGCCGCAGCCGGCCAGCGCCGGATTGGCCAGGCAGGCGGACAACGGGGGCGGCGGGAGCGGCTCGGGCTCCGGATCGGGGATGGGATCGGGATCGGGCACGGGATCCGGATCGGGTTGCGGCTCCGGCTCCGGCTCCGGCTCCGGCTCGGCCGCGGTGGTGGTCACCTGCAGGCGCTCCGCCGGCACCAGGACACTGCCGGGCGCGATCGAGGCGCTGCCGCCTTCGAGGCTCAGGTTGCCGCTGGTGTTGACGCTGGCCGTGTTGCGGATCGTGACCGCGCCGCCGTTGTCGGCGAACAGGCGGATGTTGCCGCTCGTCGAAGTCACGCTGCCTTCGATGGTCAGCGGGCTGTGGGTGACCAGGCTGATGTTGCCGCTGCCGGTCTTCACACCCTGGCCGAAGGACTCGGTGCGCGCCACGGTCAGGCCGCCGGTGCTCTCGATCGAGATCGCGCCGTCGTTGCCGCTGCCGGCCTGCACTACGTCCTTCAGGATCAGTGCGCGGTCGTTGACGATCTTGATCGGCGCACTGCCGGCCGCCGTGTTGATGGCCGACAGGATGCCGGTGCTGGTCCGCAGAGGGAGGTTGTCGGCGCCGATGCCGCCGCGCGAGGTCAGCGACACGAAGTTCCCCTTGATGCCCCCCGCGCCGCCGATGGAGTCGGCGTCGATCACCACCGCGGTGCCCGATGCCAAGCTGTCGACAGCCAGCGCGCCACCGCTCAGGTTGAGTTCGACGCCGGCATTCAGGCCGGTCAGGCCGCCGACGGCGCCGACGCGCAGGCTGTCGATCCAGTTGAAGTGGAACAGGGTGCCGGCGGCGTAGCCGGCCAGGGTGCCGACCTCGTTGGCGCCGGACAGGTAGACCGATTCGGCCTCGATCTTCAGGCTTTGCGCCTTGATCGCGCCTGGCCCGTTGATGGTTCCCTGCGCGCTCAACTCGGCCATGCCGCCCACGTCCAGGGTGCCGTTCACGACCAGGCTCTGTCCGGCCGCGAGCTTGACCGCGCCCGACAGGAGGATACCGTCCACGGTCACGGAATTTCCGCTCAGCTGGATGCCGCCGGCGGCGTCGATCGTCGCGCCGCTGTGCACCATGACGGCGCCGCCGCCCAGCTTCGGATGCAGGTTGGCGACGAACTGCTTGCCGCTCCCGCTCAGCGTGACCGGGGCGTTGATGTTGATGACGCCCTGGGTATCGATCGCCAGGTGGCCATGCACGCTCAGTGCATTGTCGATGTTGACGGTGCCCGTGTGGGCGCTGTTGCCGATGTTGATCGAGTAGGCGCCCATCGCGTTCAGCTTGGCCGGGTCGAGGGTCAGGACGCTGCCGGCCGCCGTGCCGCGCACGTTGATCGGGGTAGTGTCGTTGTAGGTGCTGAAGCTGATGACCGGCAGCCCGTTGCCCACACCGCCGACACCGCCGTCGAAAGTCATGCGCTCGGCCTTGAAATCGATGTTGTTGGCGCTGGCGAGCGTGGCGCCGGCGCCCAAGGTGAAGCTGTTGGCCGCGCGGAAGTCGAGATCGCCGCCGGCCTGCAGCGGCGCGTTGACGAAGATGCTGTTGCCCGCCTCCGCGCGCAGGCTGTAGGGTGTGTTCAGGCTCTGCGCGAAGGTCAGGTCGTGCTGGGCCTGGAGCACGATGTCGGCATTCGTCGCCAGCAGGGTCGTGGCCGAGACCCGGGTCTCGCCGCTGCTCGAACCCATGCCGAACAGCGCGACGTCGGCCGCGCTGGCGTTGCCGTCGGCCGCGACCACGATATCGTAGGGGTCGAGCAGCCAGGTGCCCTTGCGGCCATGGCTGGCGCCGGCATCGACGCGGATGCCCGTCACGTCCAGGTCGTGGCCCGAGGTTTCCACCAGGCCGCCCTTGCCCGCCTGGGCCCCAGTACCGGCGCCGCGCGCCGAGATGCTGCCATAGGCCGCGGTGGCGCCGTCGGCCCACAACACGACCTTGCCGCCGTCGCCCTGCCGGGTGGCGTCGGCACGGATGCTGGCGTCCTTGCCGAACCAGGTCTGGCGCGCGTTGGCCACCAGGGCGTTCTTGCCCTGGTAGTCGCCACCGGCCAGCACCGTGCCGCCGCCGAGGCGGCCGCTGGCGTCGACCGCCGCATTGCCGGCCAGGCCGACGCGATCGCCCAGCAGGTGGATCTCGCCGCCCTTGCCCTCGCCTTTGGCGCTGGTGACGCTGCCGCTTTCGAGCACCGTGTCGCGGCTCGCTTTGAGAACGATCTTGCCGCCGGCGCCGACCACGGCGCTGTCGGCATTGACGGTACCGCGCTGGTTGACCAGGGCGCCGTAGATGCCGATGCGGCCGCTGTCCGACACCACCTGGCCAAGGTTGATGGCCTGGTCCGCGGGCGCCGACACCACCACATGCAAGTCCGGATTGCTGGAATCGACCAGCTCCACGCTGCGGCCTGCGGCCAGCACCACGTCGCCGTTGGGTGCGCTGATCACGCCGCTGTTCTCGACCTGCGGCGCGACCAGGAACACCTGGCCGCCGCTGGGGGTCGTGACGGCGCCCTCGTTGCGCACCGCGCCTGCCTTGGCCCCCGCCGTGAAACGGCGCTTGCCGGCCAGGAAATCGGCGTCGCTCAGGTTCAGGGTCGACGCCACCAGGCCGTTGACGTCGACGCGCGCGTCGCGGCCGAACAGGATGCCGTTCGGGTTGATCAGGAAGACCTTGCCGTTCGATTGCAGCGCGCCCAGGATACGCGAAGGGTCCTGGCCCACGATGCGGTTGAGCACAGCGCTGTCGCTGCTTTGCTGGACAAAGCGCGTGATCTCGCCCGGATTGACCGAGAAACTCCGCCAGTTGATGATCGCGCCCGGCGTGTTCGTGATCGAGAACACGTTGCCCTGCTGCGCAAAGCTGGCCTGGCCGGCGACGACCTGCGGCAGCGCCGGCGCGGCCTGGGCCGCGTTCAGGCAAGCCCCCACGGCCAGGAAGGCGGACAAGAATGCGGCCGCCTGGCGGAGCGCCGGAGCGCGGACCTTGAAGAGTGGATTGTTCATCTGGTGTTCCTTTAGTAGGCCAGGCCGATGCGCACGTGCAGCTTGCCGCCGCCCGCGCGCATCAAGGCGCCCTCTTTCACGACATGTCCGTAGTCGACCTGCAGCGAAGCCGCGCTGCCCGCCGCGAAGCGCAGGCCCAGGCCGGCGCCGGCGATGGTGGTGCTGGCCAGTTCGCCCGGCAGCGCATGCTTGCGCTTGCCGTAGGCGGTGTCATAGAAGGCGAGCGCGCGGCATTGCCAGCCGGCGCGGCCGCACCAGTTCGGCGTGTACAGCTCCAGGTTGGCGCCCAGGCCCGAATCCGCCGACAGTGCGCGCTCCTCGAAGCCGCGCACCGAAGTCGCGCCGCCGGCGCCGAACTGCTCGCCCGGCACCAGGGCGTCGCCGCTCACCTGGCCATTGGCGAGCAGGCGCGCCTGCCAGTCGCTTTCGCCCAGGGCCCGGCTCCAGGCGCCCGAGACGCGCAGCGCCGTGTAGCCCGCCTTGGCCTTGATGCGGGCGCGCTGGAAGTCGTCCTTGCCGCCGCGCGAGCCGCCCGGCAGGTTGCGCAGCAAGGTCAGTGCGAAGTTCGCCTCGCCGCCATCGAGCGCCACCCGGCCGGTGTAGCCGATGCTCAGGGGACGCACGGTGACGTCGTTGCCGAAGTTCTCCTGCGCGAACAGCACGCTGTTCTTGTAGGCCTTGAGGTCCGCGCCCAGCAGCAGGCGCGCTTCGAAGTCGCGTCCGGCGAGCAGGCGCTTGGGCAGGATCCGGGTATAGCGCGCGCCGTAGACGGCGCCGCGGCCGCTCACGGCCAGGTCGAACAGGCCGGCGCTGACGATGCCGGAATCGACGTCGGAGTAGCTGGCGTAGAAGTCCAGCGCCGCGCCCTGTGCATACAGGGGGATGTGGTAGCCCAGGCCCCAGACGGCGACCTGGTCGGGCTTCTCCACCGTGGTGGTGTACTGCAGGCTGCCGACATGGTCGCGGCCCCCCAGGTTCGCATGCTGGAGCACCACGCCGGCGTGGGTCTTGCCGGTTTCCTCGCTGCCGGTGTTGTCGAGGTTGAGCATCACGCTCCAGGGCTGTTCGTCCTGCACCTCGATGCTGGCGTCGACGCTGTCGTCGACCGCGCCGCTGCCCAGGCTCAGCTTGATCTTCTTGGACGGGTTCTCGTTGGCCAGCTTGAGGTTGGCCGACACCTGCTTCAGGTTCGGGGTCTGGCCCGCCACCAGGGCCGGCAAGCTGCGGCGGATGTTTTCCTCGCTGTGGTAGCGGTTGCCGGCGACCTTGACGCTGCCGATCCGGGTCTGCACCACGTTCAGGCGCACCACGCCGCCGTTCAGTTCCTGTTCCGGCAACTGCACGGTCACCACGTTGTAGCCGCGCGCGTGGTACAGCGCCTCGAGCGCTTCCAGGGCGCGCTGCACGTCGCCGAAGTCGCGGTTCGCGCCCGCGTAGGGCGCCACGGTGCGCTCGACCTCCTTCGGGTCCAGCAGGCTGTTGCCGGCCACGTCGAAGCGGCTGATCTCGAAGCGGACGACCTCATCGGCGGCCGAGGGGGCTGCGGGGGCTGCGGGGGCTGCGGCTTCCTGCGCCCACGCGGCGCTGACGGCGACGGCAAGCACGGAGCCTGCGAGCAGGCGTGCAAAGCGTTGTTTCATGTTTGACTCTATGAATTGTCGTTCTTATCGGGTGCTGTTCTGCTGGAGCGCACGCCGAGGGTGCGCCGGGCGCGTGCATGCGGTATGAGTGTAACCAGCTTTAACTTGCAGCAGAGAAAAAATAGGGTAGGAAAAGAAACTTCCCCCACCAGGAGGGGGGCTGTTGCCCCCTAAATTGTTGGTTTGATGCAACTTCGCGCGGGACCTGCGTTATTTTGTGTCGAAGGTGGTAACGCCATCCCAGTCCGCTCCGGGCGGATAGCGGCGGTAGTGGGCGATGCGGTCGAGGTAGAGCGCGTACAGGGTGCGGTCCGGATGGGCCGCCCGCAGCACCTCGAGCGCCGACTGCGCCGCATCCCACTGCTGGTTGCGCACCAGTTCCAGCGCGGCTTCCCAGGCGGCCAGCTCTTCCAGCGCCGCAGGCGCGACGTCGCTGGCCTTGCCCAGCGGCTCGAAGATGGCGACGGGTTCGTTCTTGCCCTTGACCCGCACCAGGTCCAGTTCGCGCCAGGCGAATTCGGGCGCCGCCAGGCGGGTCGCCTCGCCCACGGCGATACCGACGCCATAGACCTTGGTGATGCCTTCCAGACGCGAGCCCAGGTTCACCGCGTCGCCCATCACCGTGTAGGCGCGGCGGATCGCCGAACCCATGTCGCCGACGTGCATCAGGCCCGTGTTCAGGCCGATGCCGATCCGGAGTTCCGGCCAGCCGCGCTGCAGGAAATCGCGGTTCAGGCGCTCGGCGCTGGCCTGCATCAGGAGCGCGGTCGCCACCGCGCGACTGGCATGGTCGGGGAAATGCACCGGCGCGCCCCAGAAGGCCATCACGGCGTCGCCGATGTATTTGTCGAGCGTGCCCTGGTGGGCCGAGCGGATGTCCTCGGACATCGCGGTGAGATACAGGTTGATGTACTCGCGCAGCTCCTTCGGGCTCAGGCCTTCCGAGATCGTGGTGAAGCCGCGCACGTCGACGAACATCACGGTGAGCTCGCGGCTTTCGCCGTCCATGTTGTAGGCGGCCGGGTCCTCGGCCATTTTCGCCACCAGCTCGGGCGCCACGTATTCGCCGAAGCGCGAGACCAGCGCCCTGCCCTTGCGGAACTCGAAGAAGTAGCCCCAGGCCAGGTTCAGCACGAACAGCGCGCCGACCAGCAGCAGGCAGACGAAGACGTTGAGCGCCACGTCGTGCTCGGCATAGGCGTAGTAGTTGAACCAGGCGCAGGCGGCGAACACGGCGCCGGCCGCCAGCACCGACCAGGCCGGCGACAGCAGCGCCAGCACCACGGTCAGAACCACCCCCACGATCCCGATCTGGACCGCTTCCACGGCTTGCGCCCACCAGGGCCGGGTCTTGAAGCGTCCGTCCAGCATCGACTTGATCAGGTTGGCGTGCACCTCGACACCGGGGAAGACCGGATTCACGGGCGTGGCGCGCAAGTCCTGCAGGCCCGGCGCGGTGGTGCCGACCAGGACGATCGCGCCTTCCAGCACCTGCTTCGGCACGGTGCCGGCCAGGACGTCGGCGGCCGAGACGTAGCGGAAGGCGCCGCCCTCCGGGCCGCCGCTGCCCCGGTATTGCACGGTCACCGTCATCCCCTGGCCGACCGGAAACCCGGTGGCCCGCTTGTCGAAATACATGTCGATGAATTCGACGGTATCGCCCTCGCGGTCCAGCGCGGACAGCGTATCGACCGTCTCCACGAAGCGCGGCTTGACGGCCGTGGCGTCGACAAAGGCGGCGGCCGTGGCGACCGACAGGGCCGGATAGAAGCCGTCGCCGATGCGAAACATCAGCGGCGAGCTGCGCACCAGGCCGTCCGGGCCGGGCTCGGTCGTGAAGACACCCGCGCCTGCCGCCGCCTCCTGCAGGCGTGCGATATTCGCCTCGTAGCCGTCGGCGGCATAGGCCAGCACCGTGCGTCCGTTCAGGTAGTCGGTGCTGAAGGCGGGTTCGGGCAACACACCCTTCTTCTGGTCCGGCGCCAGGTTAAAGCCGAGCACCACGGGCTGGCCCTGCAGCGCCTGGGCGAACTGGCCGTCGTAGTCGAGCTGGTCCTTGAGCTGCCCGAGTTCGCGCTTCAGGCCGGGTACGTCCTTCAGTTCGCGCTGGGCCAGGCGCTCCAGCACCGCATAGCCGGAACTCAGGTCCGGTTCCGGGAACGAGACGTCGAAACCGACCGCGCCCGCCTCGTAGTGGACGGTCAGCTGGCGCGTCAGCCTGGCCAGCACGTCGCGCGGCCAGGGGAAGCGCCCGACCTCGGCCAGGCTCCTGCTGTCGATGTCGACGATGACGATGGAGGGGTCGAGCTCGAAGGGCTCGAGGCGCATGCGCAAGTCGGCGATGATCGTGTCCTGGCGCACGATCGTGTGGCTGGTCCAGAAGTCCAGCGGGTAGAGCAGCGCCAGCACGGTGAGCAGCAAACCGAGCGCCCAGCGCGCTCCGTAGCGCGCGGTGACCCGTGCCAGGGCCTGCCGGATGCGTCCCATGCCAGGCTCCCGCGATTACGGCCGGTAGCCGGGAATCGCCGCCTCGTCGACCTCGTCGATTTGGGACGGGTCCAGGTTCTTGCGCGCGAATGCCATGTAGACCTTCTGGCGCACGAAGACGTCGAACAGGTCCGGGTCGATGTGGCCGTTGAGCGCGAACTTGCCCAGGATGTGCAGCGACTCCGACAGGGTCTTGCCCTTCTTGTAGGGGCGGTCGCGCGCGGTGAGGGCCTCGAAGATGTCGGCGATGGCCATGATGCGCGCCTGGACCGACATCTGCTCGCGCGTGAGACCGCGCGGATAACCCTTGCCGTCCATGCGCTCGTGGTGGCCGCCCGCGTATTCCGGCACGTTCTTGAGGTGCTTCGGCCAGGGCAGCGATTCCAGCATGCGGATCGTCACCACGATGTGGTTGTTGATGATCTTGCGCTCTTCCTCGGTCAGGGTGCCGAAGCGCACGGTCAGGTTCAGCACTTCTTCGGCGCTGAGGAAATCCTCTTCCTGGCCGCTTGGGCCGGTCCAGCGGGTACGCGCGATCAGGCGCACGCGTTCCTGGTCTTCCGGCGACATGCCCTCGCCGCCGATGTTGGCGCGGCGCAGGAACTCGCGGTCGGCCTTGATGCGCGCCTGCTCCGACTGCAGGCGGTCCTCGATGGCGGCGCGGTCGGCGCCCGGCGCGAGCTGGGCGCGCAGGGCGCGGATCTCGCTGTCGCGCAGCAGCACCTCGAAGCGCGTGTCGATCATGTGGATGCGGTCGAAGATGGTCTGCAGCTTGGTCGCCTTGTCCACCACGTGCACCGGGGTCGTGATCTTGCCGCAGTCGTGCAGCAGCCCGGCCAGCCACAGTTCGCGACGGTCGCCTTCGTCCATGCTGAAGCTCGCCAGCGGGCCCTCGCTGGAGGCGTGCGCGGCGTCGGCCAGCATCATGGTCAGCTCGGGCACGAACTGGCAGTGGCGGCCGGTATAGGGCGATTTTTCGTCGATGCCGATGTTGATCAGGTTGACCAGGGCTTCGAGCAGGCCTTCCAGCTGCTTGACCAGCTGCTGGTTGGTCAGCGCCACCGCCGCCTGGGCCGCCAGGGCCTCGATGAAGCGCTGGTCGGTCTGGGTAAAGGCGCGGATGGCGCCGGTTTCAGGGTCCTTGGCGTTAATCAGCTGGAGCACGCCCACCAGGTCGCCCTCGTGGTCGGTCATCGGCACCGTCAGGAAGGAGCGCGAGTGGTAGCCGAAGGCGGCGTCGAAGGCGCGCATGCCGGAAAAGTTGAAGACGTCCGCCTTGTACACGTCCTCGATGTTGACCGACTGGTTGAAGTTGGCCGCATAGGCCGCGACCGAGGCCAGGTTCTTGTTGCCGTAGTTGTCATAGAGCGGCACCGGCTGGATGTCGATCGCCCTGCCGCTGACGCCGCCCTGGTAGATGCCGAGGGTGTCGTTGATCGAGATATGGAAGCACAGGTGTGCGCCGTCCTCGCTCGGACGGTACAGGGTGCCGCCGTCGGCGTCGGTCATCTGCTTGGCCACGCGCACGATGCGGTCGAGCAGCGCGGCGGTGTCGCGGTTGTCGCCCAGCGCGACGCTGAGCTCGGTCAGCTGGTGCAGGCGTTGCGCGATCTGGGACGGGTTCAGCTCTTCCATGGTCAAGCAGGCAATTTGAATTGCAAAGAGGTAATTCGGTGTGAGTGTAGCTTTGTTACGGCTGGCTGACCACAGTTTCCGGTGAGAATCTGCAATTTTTGGAGCCATGGGAACACAAACCCGCTATCATCGAGCCTGTTTCTACAACAATAATTACTCGTTTTCGGCTGGGGAGTCCTGATGAAATTCCGCTTCTGGGGAGTGCGGGGGTCGATCCCGTCTCCGGGTCCGCGCACCGCGCGCTATGGCGGCAACACCACCTGCATCGAGGTGCGCACCGATGACGGGACCCTGATCGTCCTGGATGGCGGCACAGGCCTGTTCCCGCTGGCCCAGCACCTGCTCACCCAATTGCCGCAGGCCGGCGGCATCCAGGCCAACATCTTCATCACGCACAGCCACTGGGACCACATCCACGGCCTGCCCTTCTTCACGCCCCTGTTCATCAAGGGCAGCCGGGTGCGCCTGCACGGCGCCTACGACCCGGTCACCGGCAAGGGCATCGAGCACGTGATGGGCGTGCAGCTGCAGAACAGCTACTTCCCGGTGAGCGAAACCCAGATGGACGCCACCATCGAATACCGCACCCTCGAGATCGGCCAGGCCATCGAGGTGGGCGACGCGCGCGTGTCGAACGTCCTGATGAACCACCCGATCACCAACCTCGGCTACCGCATCGAGTGCTCCGGCAAATCGGTGTTCTTCACGGGCGACCACGAACCCTGGCACAACCCGCATGCCCCGGGCAGCGCCGAGCATGCGGGCTACGAGGAGCACCTGGCCGAGCGCCAGCGCCAGATCGACGCCGCCATGCGCGGCGTCGACGCCCTGATCGTCGACTGCTCCTACACGCGCGAGGAATACCCGTCCAAGCTGGGCTGGGGCCACGGCACCTTCGACGCCGCGTTCGAGATGGCGCTGCGGGTCGGCGCACGCGCGCTATACTGCACCCATCACGAACCCACCCGCAGCGACGACGAGCTGGAAGCCGCGTTCGCCGACGTGCTGGCCCGTCACGGTGCCCGCGACGGCCGCCTGGGCGAGCTGCGGATTTACCTGGCCTACGAAGGACTCGAAGTCGAGCTGAGATGAACCAAGACGGCGGCACTCCCGGCACTTATCCCGCAATCGAGCGCCGCGCCGGCGCTGGCGAGGCCGAACAGCGCCTCGCCTTCCTGGCCAAACTGCAGAGCATCACCACCAAGATCCACGCCACCGCCAACCTGGACGAGATCATGCTCGACCTGGGCATGGACTTCTGCGACCTGTTCCACTGCGACCGCTTCACCCTGTACGCGGTGGCGCCCGACAAGGAGACCATCGTCTCCAAGGTCAAGACCGGCCTGACGTCCTTCCGCGACCTGCGCCTGCCGATCGGCGCCAGCTCGGTGGCCGGCTTCGCCGCGCTGTCGCGCCAGACGGTGGCGATCGCCGACGTCTACGACGAGGAGGAGCTGCGCCGCCTGTCGCCCGAGCTGCACTTCCAGCGCGGGGTCGACCAGCGCACCGGCTACCGCACGCGCGAGATGCTGGCCGCGCCCCTGGTGACGAGCGGCGGCGAGCTGCTGGGCGTGATCCAGTTCATCAACCACCGCGGCGGCGGGCCCTTCCCCGCGCTCTACCTGGACGGCGTGCGCCGCCTGTGCGAAACCCTGGCGGTGGCGCTCGACAAGCGCATCAAGCCGCAGCTACTCCGCGGCAAGTACGACATCCTGGTGCAGGAAGCGGTCCTGTCCGCCGCCGAACTGGAGCAGGCCAGCCGCAACGCGCGCGACCGCGACCTCGACATCGAGGATGTGCTGACCGAACAGCTGCGCGTGCGCCGCCCCGCCATGGGCGCGGCGCTGGCGGGCTTTTATGGCGTGCCCTACGAGCCCTTCCGCGCCGACCGGATCAAGCCGGTCGAGCTGCTGCGCAACATCAAGCCCCAGTATGTCGAGCAGAACGGCTGGCTGCCGCTGGAAGACGGCCCCGACGGCCTGGTCGTGCTGGCGCTCGACCCCGAGCGCACCGGCGCCTCGCGCATCGTGTCGCAGCTCTTCCCCAAGGCCAAAATCAGCTGGCGGGTCACCACCCGGGCTGAATTCCGCCAGACCGCCGACCAGTTCTTCGGCGCCGGCCCGAGCAGCGGCGAATCGGTGGGCGAGCTGCTCTCGGGCCTGGAGGAAGACGCGGACGGCGAAGGCCCTGCGGAAGTGTCGGAAGCGGTCGAGAACGAGCTGGTCAAGCTGCTCAACAAGGTGATCGTGGACGCCTACCGCCAGGGTGTGTCGGACATCCATATCGAACCCCAGCCCGGCAAGGGCAAGACCGGCATCCGCTTCCGCAAGGACGGCGTGCTGGTGCCCTACATCGAGATCCCGTCGAGCTACCGCAACGCCCTGGTGGCGCGCGTGAAGATCATGTGCGACCTCGATATCTCCGAGCGCCGCAAGCCGCAGGACGGCAAGATCAAGTTCCGCAAGTACGGCCCGCTCGACATCGAGCTGCGCGTGGCCACCATCCCGTCCAGCGGCGGGGTCGAGGACGTGGTGATGCGCATCCTGCAGGCGGGCGAACCGATCCCGCTCGAGCAGCTGGGCGTCCTGCCCGCCAACCTGGCGCGCCTGCGCCCGGCGATCGAGAAGCCCTACGGCCTGTTCTTCGTGTGCGGCCCGACGGGTTCGGGCAAGACCACCACCCTGCACTCGATCCTGGCCCACCTGAACACGCCCGAGACCAAGATCTGGACCGCCGAAGACCCGGTCGAGATCACCCAGAAGGGCCTGCGCCAGGTGCAGGTGAACCGCAAGGCGGGCCTGGACTTCGCCACCGTGATGCGCGCCTTCCTGCGCGCCGACCCGGACGTGATCATGGTCGGCGAGATGCGCGACCGCGAGACGGTCGGCACCGCGATCGAGGCCTCGCTCACCGGCCACCTGGTGCTGGCCACCCTGCATACCAACAGCGCGCCGGAATCGATCGTGCGCCTGATGGACATGGGCATGGACCCCTTCAACTTCGCCGACGCCCTGCTCGGCGTGCTGGCCCAGCGCCTGGCGCGGCGACTGTGCACGGCCTGCCGCCAGCCCTACCATCCGGGAGAGGACGAGATCGGCGATTTGCTCTCCGAGTACTGCGAGGACCTGTCAAATACGACAGGTTTCCTCAAGGACCCGGAAGGCGCGCGCGCCGGCGTGCTGGCCGGCTGGCGCGCCCGCCATGCCGACGCCGACGGCCGCTTCACCCTCTACCGCGCGGCCGGCTGCGATGCCTGCACCAAGGGCTACCGGGGCCGCGTGGGCCTGCACGAGCTGATGCTGGGCACCGACGCCCTCAAGCGCCTGATCGTCGAACACGCGCGCGTGGCAGCCCTGCTGTCGGCGGCGCTCGAAGACGGCATGTTGACCTTGAAAATGGATGGCATCGAGAAGGTACTTTCCGGTTTGACCGATATTAAAATGGTACGCGCCGTGTGCATCCGATAGCGGACGATGCGCGCAGCATACCGACACATAAGCGGAGACCCTATTCGATGAAAATCACCATGCTGCTCGTTTGCGCGAGCGCGATGCTGGCCGGCTGCGCCGCCACCCCATCCCAGCCCGGACAGAAGAATGTGGCGCAGGAAGAGCGCTACGTCCCGACCGGCACCCTGTTCACCAAGAAGGACCCGAAGCGCAGCGACCGCACCAAGGTGACCAGCGGCGAAGACCTGGAAAACCTGCTGCGCCAGAGCGGCGACAGCGCCGGCGGCAAGATGTAGCCGCCGGGGCGCGGCCCTGCCGGACGCCCGTCCACATGACGACAATTGGTGACATCGAAGGCCTTGGCTCCATATTAGAATGGCATGCATTGCCCGCATCAATCGACGATGATGCGCGCAACATACATACATTTAACCGGAGTTCACCACCATGAAGATCGCTTTGATGGTCGTCTGCGCAGGCGCGCTGCTCGCCGGCTGCGCCGCCACCCCCACCGAATCCAAGCCCGGCGAGAAAGTCGCCTACGACGACCGCTACGTCCCGACCGGCACCCTGTTCTCGAAAAAGGATCCGAAGCGCACCGACCGCACCAAGGTCACCAGCGGCGAAGACCTGGAGAACATGGTGCGCCAGAGCGGATCCGTGCTCGATCCGAACGCGCGGATGTAATCCGCATCCGCATGCTTGAAGGGCCGTGGACGCAAGGCGTCCACGGCCCTTTTTCCTTACCCCTTCTTGTTCAACCGCTTTTACTCCACGAACACCGCCGCGGTGCGCGCCGGAACCGTGAAGCTGCCATTGGCGGGCTCGTAGGACGAAGCCCGGACTACCGCGTCATCCGACTTGCGTTGCAGCTTGTGCAGCGACAGCCTGCGTCCCTTCAGCTCGGGAATCGCAATGGTCTTGGCCACCTTGTCGACGTTGAACAGCACCACCACGCTGCGGTACTGGGCGTCGCGGTAGCGGTAGGGCTGCTCGCCGTCGATGCGCATCACCACCAGGCCGGGCTGCTGGTCCGGGCCGGTGTTGAAGAAGCGCAGGCGCTCGCTCACGTCCTGGGCGCTGCGCATACGGAACAGGCTGCTGTCCTTGCGGATCGCCAGGAATTCCTCGAACGCCGCCCTGGCCGCCTGAATCGCGCGGCTGTCCGGCTTGATCAGGGGATTGGCCAGCACCGGCTGCATCACCCACCAGTTGTCGCGGTTGACCCCGGCCATCGGCAGGCCGACGCCGAAGTTGTTCGACCCGTAGCTGTAGTCGAGGCGGTTGAACCAGTCGCCGGCGTTGTAGCTGTCGCGGTCGAGCGACTTCGAACGCAGGATCTCCTGGCCCGCATGGATGAAGGGCACGCCCTGCGACAGCAGCACGATGGCCGCACCCAGGTTCTGCACCCGCACCCGGTCCGCCACGCTGGTCTGCTGCGGCAGGCGCAAGGCGTTGATGTCGAACAGCGTCTGGTTGTCGTGCGCCTCGATGTAGTTGATGGTCTCGCTCGGCGCCGCCGCGAAGCCGGCCTGCTGGCCGAAGTAGTCGATCTGGGCATTGCTGCGCAGCGCACCGAAACGGTCGATGAAGCGGTAGTCGCGCAAGGTGCCGGACAGGCCCACGCGCACCAGGTCGGCCAGGCGCAGCGCATCGTCCTTCGACTGGCTGGCCTGGCCGTTCGGGTCGTACCACACGCCGTTGATGAAGCCCTGCTGGCTTACCAGGTTGGCGCCGCCGTCGCAGCAGCCGCCGCCGCGCACCGTGTCGCGCAGGCGGTCGTTGAAGGAGCCGATGCCGCTGCCGAACATGTTGGCCTGGCGCGCCTGCACGAAGCGCGCGTCGTTGCCCACCGTGCCGAAGTTCCAGGCTTCGCCGTAGAGGTAGAT
This sequence comes from Massilia sp. DD77, assembly GCF_036961685.1. NCBI lineage: Bacteria > Pseudomonadati > Pseudomonadota > Betaproteobacteria > Burkholderiales > Oxalobacteraceae > Massilia > Massilia sp. DD77. The sequence goes on along the minus strand of NZ_JBAMDH010000017.1, from coordinate 22,392 downwards.
CTCGCGGCCGGCGGCGCGGTTCACTTCCACCTGCAGGCGCTTCATCAGGTCCAGCGGTGCGAAGCCCATGATGTCGAAGCGGAAGCTGTCGACCTGATAGTGCTTCGCCCACAGCGCCACCGAGTCGATCATCAGCTTGCCCATCATCGCGTTCTCGGCCGCGGTGTCGGCGCAGCAGCTGTCGTTCAGGATGGCGCCGTTGTTGTTCAGGCGGTAGTAATAGGCCGGGACGATCTTGTCCAGCACCGACGTCGGCCCCTGCTGCGAGCCGCTGGTGTGGTTGAACACCACGTCCATGGTCACGCGCAGGCCGGTTTCGTGCAGGGCCTGCACCATCGAACGGAACTCGCGCACGCGGGTCGCGCCGTCGTTGGCGTTGGTCGCGTAGCTGCCGTCCGGCGCGTTGTAGTGGACCGGGTCATAGCCCCAGTTGAAGCAGTCGCTGTCGCGCACCGCGTCCACCGCCGCCTGCTGGCTCTCCGAGTCCGGCGCCGCGTTGGGGATGACGGGTGTGACGCAGCCGGTCTCGTCGACGCTGGCGATGTCGAACACCGGCAACAGGTGCACGTGGCTCAGGCCCGCTTTCTGCAGCGACTTCAGGTGGCGCATGCCGTTCGAATCGCGGTCGGCGAAGGCGAGGTACTTGCCGCGGTGGGCGCTCGGCACGGTTTCGTCGCTGGCGCTGAAGTCGCGTACGTGCAGCTCGTACAGCGAGATGTCGGCCGGGTGCTCGAGCCTGGGGCTGCGCTGGTCGTCCCAGCCGGCCGGCTTGAGCGCGGCGCTGTCGAGGTTGGCGACGAAGCTGCGGCGCCCGTTGGCGTTCAGGCTGACGGAATACGGATCGGTCACCGTATTCGTGACCACCGCGTTGTTCGCCCAGCGCGACAGCACCTTGACGGTGTAGGTGTACCAGGCGCGGTTGGTCCAGGCCGCGTTCGGGGCGGTATAGGTCCACAGGCCGCTAGCGGCGTCGCGGGTCATCGGCACCTGGGTGGCCGCAGGCGAGCTGGCGTCCGGATAGATGTCGAGCGCCACCGAGCGCGCGGTCGGGGCCCATACGCGGAAGGTCGGCACGCCGGCGCGGTCGAAGGAAACGCCCAGCTGGGCGTTGATGGCCTTGGCCGCGAAGACCTCGTCCAGCATGCCGGCGTTCTGCAGCGAGGTCACCTGGACCAGGCGGCCGTCCGCGCCGAACTGCGCGATCGCGAACTGGGCGCTGGCCAAGGCGGCGGCCTGGGTGGCGTCGGAGGTCGACAGCTCAAGGCCGGTCGCGCCGGCCAGGTGCGGGAATTTCTGGCGCAGCAGGTGCGGCAGGCTCGATGGCTGGAGCGCGAAACTGCCCTCGGCGCCGGTCACGCCCTCGGTGCTCGAACCCAGCCCCCCTTCCCTTGCGTAGTACAGGCGGTAGCTGCCGGCGGCGGGCACGCCCGGCCAGGCCAGGTGGCGCGCCGACAGCCAATGGGCACTGGCGCTCGCCAGGTTGCCCAGGCTGATCGCGGGCGCCGCGGTGTAGACGGTGCAGTCGCCTTCCAGCAGCCAGATCTCCTGGCCTTTCTCGTAGACGTCGGCATGCAGGCCGGCGCGCTGGTCGGCGCCGCAGTTCTTGGTGCCGTTGCCGTCCGTGACCAGGAACCAGAGCGCGGTCTTGTTCGCGGCCAGCGGGATGTCGACGTAGCCGCCGAAGCCGTCGCTCCTGGTGAACATGAAGCGGTCGGTGATCCAGGCCGAACTCGGGTTCTGCGGGCCGTCCCAGGAATACACGCCCCACTGGGCGCTGTCGCCCTGGATGCGGCGGAAGTGGATGCGGATGCTGCCGGGCGCCACGGCCTCGGCGGCCAGGGCCGTGGCGGCGCTCAGGCTGCGGGTGGCCGACATGCCGGCCGCGCCGGGCTCGGCGCCGCCGCCACAGGCGGCCAGCAGCCCCCCTGCGGCAAGCACGGCCGCGAGTACGCGCAGGCGTGAAGTGAAACTACGTCCGTTTGACATTGTGTCTCCTGTTTGTTTTTGTTTACGCTGCCTTCATTGAGAGGCTTCGGTACCGGCGGCAGCGATGGCCAGCGGCTACTGTGTAATATTACTACTAGCGTTAGCAAAAATGTAAAGGAGTGTGTATGCGAACGACAACATGATCGCAGGGTCGGCAGGGTCCAAGCCGTTTGGTCGTTCGAGTGGCGGCCGAACGCCTCGGCGGTGAAGCCGCCAAGCCTACGGGCAAAAAAAAAGCGGAGCCTCGGCTCCGCTTTTGCGCCAACCAGGCAGGCATTACATGATGTGGGTGCCGATCCACCAGGCCACCGCCGCCATGAAGGCCGATGCCGGGATCGTGAAGACCCAGGCCCAGACGATGTTGCCGGCCACGCCCCAGCGCACTGCCGACATCTTCTGCGAAGCGCCCACGCCGACGATCGCGCCGGTGATGGTGTGGGTGGTCGAGACCGGGATACCGAAGAAGCTGGCCATCAAGAGGGTCATGGCGCCGCCGGTCTCCGCGCAGAAGCCGCCGACAGGCTTGAGCTTGGTGATCTTCTGGCCCATGGTCTTGACGATGCGCCAGCCGCCGAACAGCGTGCCGAAGGCGATCGCCGCATAGCACGAGATGATGACCCACATCGGCGGCAGGGCGTCGTCCGGGCTGGTGACGCCGGCGGCGATCAGCAGCATCCAGATGATGCCCATGGTTTTTTGCGCGTCATTGCCGCCGTGCCCGAGCGAGTAGCCGGCCGCCGACGCCAGCTGCAGGCGGCGGAACCAGACGTCCACCTTGCGCGGCGTCGACTTCACGAAGATCCACGAGACCAGCAGCATGATGGTCGAGCCCAGGATGAAGCCCAGCATCGGCGCCACCACGATGAACACCACGGTCTTGATCAGGCCGCCGGCGATCAGCGCGCCGGTGCCGGACTTGGCCACCGCGGCGCCGACCAGGCCGCCGATCAGCGCGTGCGAGGACGAGGACGGGATGCCGTAGTACCAGGTAATGATGTTCCAGGTGATCGCCCCCACCAGCGCCCCGAAGATGACGTAGTGGTCGACCACGTGCGGGTCGATGGTGCCCTTGCCGATCGTTTGCGCCACCTTCATGCTGACCACGAAGATCGCGATGAAGTTGAAGAAGGCTGCCATGGCGACCGCGGTCTGGGGCTTCAGGACGCCGGTCGACACCACGGTGGCGATCGAGTTCGCCGAATCGTGGAAACCGTTCATGAAGTCGAACACCAGCGCCAGCAGCACCAGCATGCCCAGCACGTAAATGCTGATATGTAGAGATTCCATAATTATTCTTGTTCTCTGGCCGCGTTATGCGTTCTCGACGATGATGCCTTCGATGATGTTGGCCACGTCCTCGCAGCGGTCGGTGACGGTCTCGAGGATTTCGTAGATGGCTTTCATCTTGATCAGGTTGCGCACGTCCGGTTCGTCGCGGAACAGCTTGGACATGGCGGCGCGCATCACGTGGTCGGCGTCCGACTCGAAGCGGTCGATCTCTTCGCAGATGGCGACGATCTTCTGGGCGTTGCCCATGTCGTGCAGCAGGCCGACCGCTTCCTGGACCTTCAGGCAGCCCGACAGGCACAGTTCGGCCAGGCGCGCCGCTTCCGGGGTCACCGCGTGCAGGTCGTACAGCGAGATGGTCTGGGCCGCGTCTTCCATCATGTCGAGGATGTCGTCCATGCGGGTGATCAGCTTGTGGATGTCGTCGCGGTCGAGCGGGGTGATGAAGGTCTTGTGCAGCAGGTCGACGGTCGCGTAGGTGATTTTGTCAGCCTGTTTTTCGATGCTCTCCACAGCGTGGGTGCGGGTTTCGAGGTCGTCGAAGTTGGTCATCAGGCCAACCATCTCTTGCGCACCCTTCACGCAGAGGGCTGCGTGCTGGTTGAACAGGTCAAAAAACTTGCCCTCCTGGGGCATCAGGCGTCCAAACATATTGTTCTCCGTTGTGAATCTCTTGGGACTTCGAAACCGCCGCACCGGATCGGCGGCGGCCTGAAGGTAATGACTAAATGTGCGATGTTTTGAAACCCAGCTGAAACCTAGTCGCCCTGGTAGACGGCGAGGTTACCGCTGTAATTACCAAACTTGGTGTACTGGCCGATCCAGGTCAGGCGCACCGCGCCGATAGGACCGTTACGCTGCTTGCCGATGATGATCTCGGCGGTTCCCTTGTCGGGCGAGTCCGGGTTGTAGACCTCGTCGCGATACAGGAAGATGATCACGTCCGCATCCTGTTCGATAGCGCCGGATTCGCGCAGATCGGACATGACGGGACGCTTGTTCGGGCGCTGTTCCAGCGAGCGGTTCAGCTGGGACAGGGCGATGACCGGGCATTGCAGTTCCTTGGCCAGGCCCTTGAGCGAACGCGAGATCTCGGAGATCTCGGACGCACGGTTGTCGCCCGGCTGGCTGCCCTGCATCAGCTGCAGGTAGTCGACGATGATCAGGCCCAGCTTGCCACATTGGCGGGCCAGGCGGCGCGCGCGGGCGCGCATCTCGATCGGGTTCAGCGCCGGCGTCTCGTCGATGTAGAGCTGGGCGTCGTTCATCTTCTGGATGGCGTGCGTCAGACGCGGCCAGTCCTCGTCGTTCAGGCGGCCGGTACGCAGGCGGTGCTGGTCGAGCTGGCCGACCGAGCCGAGCATACGCATGGCCAGCTGGGCGCCGCCCATCTCCATCGAGAACACGGCCACCGGCAGGCCGGCTTCGATCGCGACGTTCTCGCCGATGTTGACCGAGAACGCGGTCTTGCCCATCGAGGGACGGCCGGCGACGATGACCAGGTCGCCCGGCTGCAGGCCCGAAGTCATGCGGTCGAGGTCGATGAAGCCGGTCGGCACGCCGGTGATCTCGCCCTGGTTCTCGCGCGAGTACAGCTCGTCGATGCGCTCGACCACCTGGGTCAGCAGGGGCTGGATCGGATTCCAGCCCTGGGCGCCGCGCGCTCCGGATTCGGCAATGGCGAAGATCTTGGACTCGGCTTCGTCGAGCATCTGCTTGACTTCCTTGCCCTGCGGATTGAAGGCATTCCCGGAAATCTCGTCGGCGACGGTGATCAGTTTGCGCAGGATGCCGCGGTCGCGCACGATCTCGGCATAGCGGCGGATGTTGGCCGCGGACGGCGTGTTCTGCGCCATCGCGTTCAGGTATTGCAGGCCGCCCACCTCCTCGGCCTTGCCGAGCTGGTTGCAGGCCTCGTAGACGGTAATGACGTCCGCCGGCTTGCCCGAATTGATCAGGCGGACCATCTGTTCGAAGATGATCCGGTGGTCGTAGCGGTAGAAGTCGTCCGCGTGCATGAAATCGGCGATCCGGTCCCAGGCCGCGTTATCGCGCAGCAAGCCGCCGATGACGGACTGTTCTGCTTCGATGGAGTGCGGCGGGATGCGCAGGGATTCGATTTGCGGATCGGCGGGGGCGGCGTTCATGGCGGGCATTATACCTGCTCCGGTCACACGGCTGAAATAATTGGTGAAAGTTGCCAATAAAAAAAGCCGGGCGAACCCGGCTTTTTTCTTTTATACAACAACAGCTTAGCTGTGTCGAAACGGCTAATTAAGCAGCTTCGCCGACGACGGCGATGGTGATTTCCGAGACGACGTCGGTGTGCAGCGCGACGGCAATCGGGAACTCGCCAGTGGTCTTCAGCGGGCCGGTCGGCAGGCGAACCTGCGACTTCTCGACCGGGAAGCCTTGCTTGCTCAGGGCTTCGGCGATGTCGAAGTTGGTGACCGAACCGAACAGACGGCCGTCCACGCCGGCTTTCTGGGCGATGGTGACGGTCATGCCGCTCAGCTTGTCGCCTTGCGCCTGGGCAGCGGCCAGCTTTTCAGCGGCAGCCTTTTCCAGTTCGGCGCGCTTGGCTTCGAACTCGGCCACAGCCGACTGGGTAGCGCGGCGCGCCATTTTTTGCGGGATCAGGAAGTTACGTGCGTAACCGTCCTTGACTTTCACCACGTCGCCCAGGTTGCCGACGTTAACAACTTTTTCCAACAGAATGACTTGCATATTTTTCTCCAGGATCTTTTGACTGTCGTGGCCGACGATTAGGCGTTGTGCAGGTCGGTGTACGGCAGCAGCGCGAGGTAGCGGGCGCGCTTGATGGCGGTGTCAACCTGGCGCTGGTAGTGCGCCTTGGTGCCGGTCAGGCGTGCCGGCATGATCTTGCCGTTTTCCTGGACGAAGTCCTTCAGGGTGTCGACGTCCTTGTAGTCCACCTGTTCCACGCCGGCGGCGGTGAAGCGGCAGAACTTCTTGCGCTTGAACAGCGGGTTCTGCTGCTTGCGCTTGAGTTTTTCTTTAGCTTTGTTTTTGTCGAACTTTTTACCGAATGCCATTTTGAGGCTCCTGTATCTATCTAATGCCGCTTAAGCGGCTTGAAAATCAATGATGTGAAACACCAGGGCTTTGCTGTTGCGGTTTTTCTTTGCAAGGAATCCGGTGAAGCGGTAGCTGGCGCCGAGTTCCGCGCTGCCGAACCTGCCTGAAATCTCACCCGCCGCAAAGGCGGGGATTTCAAACTCGACGAGCCTGGCGACTCCGGCTTCTTCCTGTTGGCTACTATGCATCAGGATGGCGGACACGATGGGTACGCCGGCCGGGGTGTAGCGCAGGACATCACGCTCGGCGATGGTCGCTTCGAGCTCGAGCTGGTTCACTACTACCGAATACTATGGATTCCTGGAGAAAAACTTAAGCAGCTGCGGCCGGGGCAGCGGCTGCTGCTTCTGCGCGGTGGCTCTTGGCTGCGTCTTCGCGCTGGACCGACTTCATCATCGGCGACGGTGCGGTTTCGGCCTTCTTCATCTTAACGGTCAGATGACGCAGGACGGCATCATTGAATTTGAATGCGGTTTCCAGCTCGACCAGGGTCTCGTTGTCGCACTCGATGTTCATGCAGATGTAGTGTGCCTTCGGCAGCTTCTGGATCTGGTAAGCCATCTGGCGACGGCCCCAGTCTTCCACGCGATGGATGTTACCGCCGCGGCTGGTCACCGTGGTCTTGTAACGCTCGATCATCGCCGGGACTTGCTCGCTCTGGTCCGGGTGGACGATAAAAACGATTTCATAATGACGCATGCAACACTCCTTGAGGACGTTTAAACAAATGCCCACCTCGGCGTCAAGACGAGTGTGGGAAGGGAAAGCCTTCGATTATAGCCTGAAAAGTACGGGGATGGGAAATGGTATGTTGGGTCGAGGGGGCTCGCTGCGCTCGAATAATGTTGGCGGTTTGCTACGGACTTGGGTCCCCGCCTTCGCGGGGATGACGTGCGAAGGGCGCGAGCCGAAGCCCCGGAGAGTGATCTTCCGATTTCGCCGATCAACGTCATCCCCGCGCAGGCGGGGATCCAAGTTTGCGTGCGAACCACGGAAATCCGCCCTCCCCACCCCGCGCTGCACAATTTTTTTACACTTTTCGCGCGTTTCCCCTTGCGCATACCAGAATACTGTACAAAAATACAGTCTGCTCCTATAACCATTGCCGTACCACATCCATGATCAAGCTCACTGCAAGGCAAGAACAGATCCTCAACCTGATCAAGGAAGCGATCGAAAACACCGGCTTCCCGCCGACACGCGCCGAAATCGCGGCTGAACTAGGCTTCCGGTCGGCCAATGCGGCCGAGGAGCACCTGCAGGCCCTGGCGCGCAAGGGCGCGATCGAGATTTCGCCGGGCACCTCGCGCGGTATCCGCCTGGTCGGCGCCAGCGTCGAGCAGATCCCGATGCCGCCGCCGGCCCTGATGATGTCCCTGCCCCTGGTCGGCCGCGTGGCCGCCGGCTCGCCCATCCTGGCCCAGGAACACGTGGAAGCCACCTATAGCGTCGACGCCGCCATGTTCTCGGCGCGGCCGGACTTTCTGCTGAAGGTCAAGGGCTGGTCGATGCGCGACGCGGGCATCTGCGACGGCGACTTCCTGGCGGTGAAGAAGATCGACAGCGCCAAGAACGGGCAGATCATCGTCGCCCGCATCGGCGAGGAAGTCACCGTCAAGCGCTACCGCAAGACGGGCAATACCGTCGAGCTGCTGCCGGAGAATCCGGACTTCAAGGTGATCCGGGTGGAACCGGGCGACGAGTTCGCGCTCGAGGGGCTGGCGGTGGGGTTGATGCGTAGCTGGCACTAAGTGCCTGTTGCGGTAACTCTGCGCTACGAACTTGGATCCCCGCCTTCGCGGGGACGACGGATTTGATAGCGCGGCCAAAGTCGTAGGCTCGGGATACTCATCACCTTAAATTAACGTCATCCCCGCGCAGGCGGGGACCCAGGTTTGCTGGATCAGCCAGGCACGCTCACTTCACCTTCGACTTGATCGACCCATCCCCCGCACTATTCTTGATCATCGCATTGTGCTCCGCCACATACGCCTCGGTCGCCGCGCGCCAGGCCGCGAAATCCGCCAGGATCAGCTTGGAACTCACCTTCGCCTCTTCCGCCAGGTTCTCGCGCACCCGCTCCAGGTGAGCCTGGGCCGCCTCGGTCTCCTGTTTGCTCATCAGCTTGGCGATATCCGCCGGGATCTTCTTGGTCAGCGGTGAGGATGCGTTCAGGTTCGTCACGAACTTGTTGTAGCAGTTCTGCCAGGTGGTGACCGCGCCGCTGACGCGGTCGATCTCCTCGTTGATCTTGGACATGCTGGGAATACGCGGCGCCTTGCAGGCGAACTCGCCGGACCTCAGTTCCGAACCGTCGTAGCCCTTGACCCAGTAGTCGATGTCCGCGCGGCGCTCCACGCGCTGCTTCATCACCTCGAGCGAGGCCGCCGCCACCTTGTTGCCCTTGGCGGCCGCCTTGCGGAACAGGGCCTCGGCCTTGGCCTCGTCCACCTGCCCCGCTTCGCCATACCAGTACATCTGCGCCAGGTGCTGCTGCGCTTCCGGATTGCCGGCGTCGGACAGTTTAGTGTACAGCTTGAGCGCGGCCGGGTAGTCCTTCTTGGCGAAGGCGGCATGGGCGTCTTCGAGCGGACCTGCAAGGGCGGTGGTGGACAGCAGGAGGGAGAAGGCGAGAACGGACAGGGAGCGTTTCATGGGCAGCGATGAAGGTAGCAAATCGAAGGCCCATGATAGCGGCATTCCCCCACCCTGCTCAACCGCTGAAACAAAAACGGCGTGGAACGGGGCCGGCATGCAGTCGGCCCGGTATTTACGCGCCGAGCGCCTGGCGGAAGTCCGCCAGCAGGTCGTCGGTGTCCTCGATGCCCACCGAGACGCGGATCAGGGACTCCGCGATGCCCATGCTGGCGCGGCGCTCCGCGCCCATCTCGAAGAAGATGGTATGCGCCACCGGGATCACCAGGGTGCGGGTGTCACCCAGGTTGCTGGCCGGGATGCCGAGCTTGAGGCGGTTCAGGTAGTCGAAGCAGTCGATGCCTTCCTTCAGCTCGAAGGACAGCAGCGAACCGCCCGAACGGAACAGCTCCTTGACGATGCCGTTCTGCGGATGCGAAGCCAGGCCCGGATAGTGGACCGCGGAGACCCGCTCATCGGCCTCCAGCATCCGGGCCAGCGCCAGGGCGTTCGCGCTGGTGCGTTCCATGCGCAGCGCCAGGGTCTCGGCGCCCACCGCGATGTGGTGGGCCGCTTCCGGACCGAGCGCCGCGCCGAAGTCGCGCAAGGCCTTCGCGCGCAGCTGGGCCATGCCCTGGGCCTGCGGCGGCTGCTTGCGGAAATTCTGGGCGATGTTCGGATAGGCGCTCCAATCGAACAGGCCGGTGTCGGTCAGGGCGCCGCCCAGCGCGATGCCGTGGCCGCCGATCGACTTGGTCAGCGAATTGACCACCAGGCCGGCGCCGACCGCCTTGGGGCGGAACAGCCAAGGCGTGGTCATGGTGTTGTCGACCACGTAAAGGATGCCGCGCTCGCGGCACAGCTTGCCGATGCGGGCCAGGTCCGCCACCTGGGTGCGCGGATTGGCGATGGTCTCGACGAACACCAGGCGAGTGTTCGGCGTGAGCGCCGCCTCGACCTGGCCGGCGTCGGTGGCGTCGACAAAGCTGACATCGACGCCCTGCCCCGCGACCGTCTGCCACAGGCTGTTGGTGTTCCCGAACAGGAAGGACGAGGAGACGATGTGGTCGCCCGCCTTGAGCAGCGCCTGGAACAGCGCGCCGATGGCGCCCATGCCGGTGGCGAAGCACAGCGAGGCGACACCGTCTTCCATCTTCGTGATCTTGTCCTCGAGCGCGCCGACGGTCGGGTTGCCCTGGCGGCCGTAGCGGAAGCCCGGTTCCTTGCCCTGGAAGACCGAGGCCAGCTGGCGCGCATCGCCGTAGCCGAAGGCCACCGAGGTGTGCACCGGCTTGTGCAGCGAGCCCTGCTCGATCGCCTTGCGGCGATCATTGTGCAGGATCGTGGTGGTGAAGCCGTACTTGTTGGACTCGGTCATGGCGAACCTACTCGGCGGCGACCGGCGGATTCAGGTTGAGCTGAGTGCGCACCGGATCCTCGACCGTGGCCTTGCTCGGGTTGTGGCGCGCCGATTCCAGCTTGTCGAGGTATTCCGGGGTCACGTCGCCGGTCACGTACACGCCGTCGAAGCACGAGGCCTCGAAGTTCTTCAGCGCCGGGTTGACGTCCGAGATCGCGCGCTTCAGCGCGTCGACGTCCTGGTAGACCACACGGTCGGCGGTGATCTCGGTGCAGACTTCCTCGACCGTGCGGCCGTGGGCGATCAGCTCGTCGCGGGTCGGCATGTCGATGCCGTACACGTTCGGGTACAGCACCGGCGGCGCGGCCGAGGCGAAGAACACCTTGCGGGCGCCCGCTTCGCGCGCCATCTGCACGATCTCGCGGCTGGTGGTGCCGCGCACGATCGAATCGTCGACCAGCAGCACGTTCTTGTCCTTGAATTCGGAGCTGATCGCGTTGAGCTTCTGGCGCACGGATTTGCGGCGCATGCCCTGGCCCGGCATGATGAAGGTGCGGCCGATGTAGCGGTTCTTGATGAAGCCTTCGCGGTATTCCACGCCGAGCTTGAGGGCCAGCTGGATCGCGGCCGGACGCGAGGAATCCGGAATCGGCATCACGACGTCGATCTCGTCGACCGGAATCTCCTTGCGGATCTTGTCGGCCAGGTATTCGCCCATGCGCAGGCGGGTGGCGTAGACCGAGGCGCCGTCGATGACCGAATCGGGACGCGCCAGGTAGACGAATTCGAAGGCGCACGGGTTCAGCGACGGGTTCTCTGCGCACTGGCGCTCGTGCAGGGCGCCGTCATTCGAGATGAAGACCGCTTCGCCCGGCGCGATGTCGCGCACGAAGCGGAAGCCCAGGCCTTCCAGGGCCACGGATTCGCTGGCCACCAGGTATTCCTTGCCCTGCTCGGTCTCGTTCACGCCGATGCACAGCGGGCGGATGCCGAAGGGGTCGCGGAAGGCCAGCATGCCGTGGCCGGCGATCTGCGCCACCACGGCGTAGGCGCCCCTGACGCGGCGGTGCACGGCGGCGACCGCCGTGAACACGGCGTCCGGGTTCAGGGTGAAGCCGTCGGCCGCTTCCTGGACTTCGTGGGCCAGCACGTTGAGCAGCACCTCCGAATCGGAATCGGTATTGATGTGGCGGCGGTCGATCCGGAACAGCTCGTCCTTGAGCTGGGCCTGGTTGGTGAGGTTGCCGTTGTGCGCGAGGGTGATGCCGAAGGGCGCGTTCACGTAGAACGGCTGCGCCTCTTCCTCGCTCGACGAGCCCGCGGTCGGATAACGGCAGTGGCCGATACCGGTGTTACCTTGCAGCGAACGCATGTTCCGGGTACGGAACACGTCGCGTACCAGGCCGTTGGCCTTGAACATGGAAAACATGCTGCTGTGATTGGTCGCGATCCCCGCCGCATCCTGGCCGCGGTGCTGCAGCAGCAGCAATGCGTCATACAGAAGCTGGTTGACGGGAGAGTGCGAGACGACGCCGACGATGCCACACATGGTGCGCTCCTAAAAACTGGACTGCTTGATTGCGAAAAACTTCAAAATTCGGTTCAGTATCTGACGTGCTGCGCCAGCGCAGCGGGCAGGAAGGGCCTGACGGTGCGCGCGCCGGTTTCGGCCATGGGCGACAGCAGCGCGTCTCTCCAGAAAGGCTGTTGCGGGATGGCTGTCATCCCACACAATATGACGGCGGCGAGCACGATTACAATGCCGCGCGCCAAGCCGAATAATCCTCCCAGGCCACGGTCGGCGAGGCTCAGGCCGGTGGCTTCCACCAGGGCGCCGATCGCCAGGGACAACAGGCCCATCAAGATGCGCACGCCCAGGAACAAGACGATGAAGGCCAGGATCAGGCGCGCCGTCTCGCCCGGAATCAGTTCCGGCAGCATGGGCGCCAGCTTGGCCCCGTAGGCGTTCGCCACCACGAAGGCGACGATCCAGCCCAGCAGCGACAGGATTTCCTTGACCAGCCCGCGCAGGGTGCTGATGACAACGGACGAAACCAGTACGAACAGGACAAGATAATCGAAAATCGTCACGCCTGCTCAACCCATCTTACAAAGGCAGCATCGTGGGGGACAAGCCCATGCCGCTCAGCTTGGCGCGTATTTTTTCCGCCTCTTCCTTGCTGAACGGACCCACGCGCACACGGACCAGGTCGCCGGACTTCTGGGTGAAGGACGACACCCCGGCGGCGCGCAGGCGGCTTTGCAGTTCCGCGGCCTTTTCCTGGCTCCCCAGCGCGGCGGCCTGCACCACGTAGCGCGGGGCCGGGCCTTCGGCCTTGACCGCCGGCTTGTCTTCCAGGATGGCCATCGCACGGGCGCTGTCGTCGGCGCGCGGCTTCTCGGCCACCTTGGGCTCGGCGGGCTTGGCGGGTTTCTTGTCGAGTTCGCGTTTTTCCGGCTCGGGCTTGCGCGCCGGTTCGGGTTTCGCGGCCTCCTGCTTGGGCTCGACCTTCGAAGGCTCGGGTTTGACGGGATCCGGTTTGACTGTCTCGACGGTGCGCACCGGCGGCGGCTCGGCGGCGGCGGGAGCGGCCTTCGGCGGCGGGGCATCGGGCGGGACATCGACGATTTCCTCGCCGCTGTCCACGCTCTCTGCCGCAGGGACGGGCTCGGCCGGTACCGGCAGCGGCGCGGCCTTTTCCTTGGACGGGATGTGGATGGCGATGTCGCCGGCCAGCGGCTTGGGCTCGGAATCGAGCAGCATCGGCAGGCCGACCGCGGCCGCCAGGGCCAGGGCGATGGCGCCCACCAGGCGGCGGCGCGCGCGTTTTTTTTCGGGCAGCACCGGATCGGGACCGCGGCCGCGCCGCGCGCCCTCGCCTGCATGCGAGGCGCGCTTGGAGCGGGCGCGCTCGCCAATCGCGGCATCGTCATCCTTGACGAAATGGCCGCTGTCCCGGACAGTTTCTTGCTTGTTTTTATTGCCGAACGAGAACAAGCCCATGCGTTTTCAGTCGATCAGTGAAGAGAGGATTTGCGGGCCGCCATCACGCCTGCAACGGTGTAGAACGAGCCAAAGACCACAATTCTATCATTCTCCCCTGCGCGGCTGAGGGCATTCGCATAGGCCTCGCCCGGATTGGCGAAGGCGGACACCGAAAAATCGTCCTCTTTCGCGCCGGCCGGCTTCAAGGCGGCCAGCTTTTCCGCCAGCTGCGCGGACTTCGCCGAGCGCGGCGAATCGAGGTCGGCCACGCACCAGTGATCGATGATGCCGGCCATCGGCGCGATCACGGCGTCGATGTCCTTGTCTTCCATGATGCCGAACACGGCATAGGTGAAGCGGTGGAAGCCCATGTTGCCCAGGTTCTGGGCCAGGGTCGCCGCCGCATGCGGATTGTGGGCGACGTCCAGCACCTGGGTCGGGCGGCCCGGCAGCACCTGGAAGCGTCCCGGCAGCTCGACCATCGCCAGGCCGGCGCGCACTTCCTGGGCGCCGCAGGGCAACTCCATGCGCAGGGCTTCGAGCGCGGCCAGCGCGGCCGAGGCATTCAGCAGCTGGTTGGCGCCGCGCAGGGCCGGATAGGCCAGCGAATTGCGGCGCTGGCTGCGGCCGCCGTAGCTCCACTGCTGCTGGTCGCCCTGGTAGTTGAAGTCGCGGCCCAGCAGCCAGAGGTCGGCCCCGATGTCGGCGGCATGCTGGATCAGGGTGCTCGGCGGCACCGGGTCGCTGCAGATCGCCACCTTGCCCGGGCGGAAGATGCCGGCTTTCTCGAAGCCGATTTTCTCGCGGGTGTCGCCCAGGTAGGCGGTATGGTCGATGTCGATGCTGGTCACGATGGACACGTCGGCGTCGACCACGTTGACGGCGTCCAGGCGGCCGCCCAATCCGACTTCCAGGATGGCCACGTCCACGCCGCTTGTTGAGAGCAAGTGCATGATGGCCAGGGTGGTGAATTCAAAATAGGTCAGCGACACCTCGCCGCGCGCGGCTTCGACGGCATGGAAGGCCTCGACCAGGGCTTCATCCGAGGCCATCTCGCCGTTGATGCGGGCGCGCTCGTTGAAGTCGAGGAAGTGCGGCTTGATGTAGAGGCCGACGCGGTAGCCCGACTGCAGCAGCATGGCTTCGAGCATGGCGCAGGTCGAGCCTTTGCCGTTGGTGCCCGCCACCATGATCACGGGACAGGAGAAGGCCAGCTGCATGCGCTCCTTGACGGCGCGGACACGGTCGAGGCCCATGTCGATATGGGTTTCGGCATGGCGCGACTCGAGCAGGGCCAGCCAGTCGGGCAAGGTGGTCGGGAGAGTGGGCATGTGTACGTCTGGGAAGGCGTGCGCGGGAGCGCACGGTGCGGCACGTTTCAGGCGCGCCGCACCAGGGATGGATCAGGCCAGAACTTCGGCAGCCTGGTTCTGCAGCAGGGCCAGCAGGCGCGCGATTTCTTCGCGCATCTTGCGGCGGTCGACGATCATGTCGACGGCGCCCTTCTGGACCAGGAACTCGGCGCGCTGGAAGCCTTCCGGCAGCTTTTCGCGCACGGTGTTCTCGATCACGCGCGGGCCGGCGAAGCCGATCAGGGCTTTCGGCTCGGCGATCACGACGTCGCCCATGAAGGCGAAGGACGCCGAGACGCCGCCCATGGTCGGGTCGGTCAGCACGCTAATGAAAGGCAGCTTCTTTTCCGACAGCTTGGTCAGCATGGCGGTGGTCTTGGCCATCTGCATCAGCGACAGCAGGCCTTCCTGCATGCGCGCGCCGCCGGTGGCGGTGATGCAGATGAAGGGAACCTTCTGCTCCAGGGCCACTTGCGCGCCGCGGGCGAAGCGTTCGCCGACGACCGAGCCCATGGAACCGCCCATGAATTCGAACTCGAAGCAGGCCACCACGACCGGCAGGCTCATGATCGAGCCGCCCTGCACGATGAGGGCGTCGGTCTCGCCGGTGGCGTCCATGGCCTGCTTGAGGCGGTCCGGGTACTTCTTGGAATCCTTGAACTTCAGGGTATCGACCGGCAGGGCTTCCTGGCCGATCTCATAGCGGCCGCCTTCGTCGAGCAGTCCATCGAGTCGCTCGCGGGCGCGGATGCGCATGTGGTGATCGCACTTGGGGCAGACGTGGAGGTTGGACTCGAGGTCCGCGCGGTAGAGGACCGACTCGCACGACGGGCACTTGACCCACAACCCTTCGGGCATGGTCTTGCTCTTGGCGGCATCGGAGCGCTGGATCCGAGGGGGCAGCAGTTTTTCCAACCAACTCATCTTATCTCCTTTGCGGCAAATCTTTCAGGTGGCGGTAGTGTAGCCGCTCAGGCCCGGCTTGTCGAATCATAGCAAGCCGACAATGATCATTCCGACAAGCCTCCCCACCCTCCCTTCTCCCCCTCCGGAAACGAGGGTCGGAGTCGAATTCTTTGCCAACTTTTGACAATTTCCCAACAATTCGGCTCTGACCCTCATTGCGTAAACCTTATTTCCAAGTTAATAAATTAGGGTCAGAGTCGAATTGTTCGACAACTTTGAGGAATTTCCCAGCAATTCGACTCTGACCCCATTTTTCTGGTCAGCTCGATACCTCGGCGGTGGCGAATTCGAAGCCGCCGACCCGGGCCGCAACGGGGATATCGATCCAGGCGGTCAGCGCGCCTGCCAGGCACGCAAGAACAAATCCGCCCAAGCCCAGAGAACAAATGGGGTCGGAGTCGAATTCTTTGGCAACTTCCGACAATTTCCCAATAATTCGACTCCGACCCTAATTGCTGAAAAGTTGTTTCCTCAGCAATAAATGAGGGTCAGAGTCGAATTGTTTAACAACTTTGGGGAATTTCCCAACAATTCGACTCTGACCCCGATTGTTGGGCTATTGCCCGGGGGCGATTAGCGGGCGTCGAGGGCGCTGCGGATGCCGGCGGTGAACGTGCGGACGGCTTCGACGGCGTTTTCCTGCGGCGTGTTTTCCAGCTCCTGGATGATGCGGCTGCCGATCACGACCGCGTCGGCCACCTCGGCGACCGCCTTCGCCGTGGCGGCGTCGCGGATGCCGAAGCCGACGCCGATCGGCAGTTTCACGTGCTCGCGGATCGCGCTCACGCGGCGCGCCACGTCGGCGGTGTCGATGCTGCCGGCGCCGGTCACGCCTTTCAGGGAAACGTAGTAGCTGAAGCCGCTGCCGTACCTGGCCACCTGCTTGACCCGCTCGACCGTCGAGGTGGGCGCCAGCAGGAAGATCAGGTCGAGGCCGTTATCGCGCATGGCGTCGGCGAATTCGGCGCACTCTTCCGGTGGGTAGTCCACCACGATGGCGCCGTCGGCGCCGGCTTCCTTCGCGCAGCGGATGAAGTTGTCGGGGCCGATACGTTCGATCGGGTTGGCGTAGCCCATCAGGACCACCGGCGTCGTCTGGTCGTTCTTGCGGAACTCGCGCACGAAGCCGAAGACGTCCTTCAGGCCGATGTTGAACTTGAGCGCGCGCTCGCAGGCGCGCTGGATCACCGGGCCCTCGGCCATCGGATCGGAAAACGGGACGCCCAGCTCCAGGACGTCCGCGCCGCCTTCCACCAAGGCGTGCATCAGCGGGACGGTGAGTTCGGGCCCGGGGTCGCCCGCAGTGATGAAGGTGACGAGACCGGTCTTGTGCTGCGCCTTCAGCGCGTTGAAGGTGTGTTCGATACGGGACATGCTTGTTCTTTCTATGTTCGGTGAAGTGTGCGAAAAAAGAGAGTCAGCCGTTCAGCTGAAATCCAGCCCCATTCGCGCCGCCACCGTGTGCATGTCCTTGTCGCCGCGGCCCGACAGGTTGACCAGGATGAGCTTGTCCTTCGGCAGGGTCGCCGCCAGCTTGACGCCGTAGGCGATCGCGTGCGAGGACTCGAGCGCCGGAATGATGCCTTCGATGCGGCAGCAGTCGTGGAAAGCCTGCAGCGCTTCCTCGTCCGTGATCGAGACGTACTGCGCGCGCGCCGAATCCTTCAGCCACGCGTGTTCCGGCCCCACGCCCGGATAATCCAGGCCCGCCGACACCGAATGGGTCTCGATGATCTGGCCGTTCTCGTCCTGCAGCAAATAGGTGCGGTTGCCATGCAGGACGCCCGGCATCCCGGCCGTGAGCGAGGCCGCGTGCTTGCCCGAGTCCAGCCCCTCGCCCGCCGCTTCGACGCCCACCAGCTGCACGCCCGGCTCGCCGATGTAGGGATAGAAGATGCCCATGGCGTTCGAGCCGCCGCCGATGCAGGCGACCACGTAGTCCGGCTGGCGCCCCGTCATCTGGGGCATCTGCACGCGGCATTCCTCGCCGATCACGGACTGGAAGTCGCGCACCATCATCGGATACGGGTGCGGGCCGGCCACGGTGCCGATGATGTAGAAGGTGTTTTCGATATTGGTGACCCAGTCGCGCATCGCTTCGTTGAGCGCGTCCTTCAGGGTCTTGGAGCCCGATTCCACCGGCACCACGGTCGCGCCGAGGAGCTTCATGCGGTAGACATTCTGGGCCTGGCGCTTGACGTCTTCCGCGCCCATGTAGACCACGCATTCCAGGCCGAAGCGGGCGCAGATGGTGGCGGTGGCGACGCCGTGCTGGCCGGCGCCGGTTTCGGCGATGATGCGCTGCTTGCCCATGCGGCGCGCCAGCAGGGCCTGGCCGATCACGTTGTTGATCTTGTGCGCGCCGGTATGGTTCAGGTCTTCGCGCTTGAAGTAGAGCTGGGCGCCGCCGGCAAGCTCGGACCAGCGGCGGGCGTGGTACACGGGCGACGGGCGGCCGACGAAGTGGGCCAGCTCGTAGCGGAACTCCTCGAGGAAAATCGGATCGGCCGCATAGCGCGCATAGGCCTCGTTCAGCTCGGCCAGCGCGTGCGACAGGGTTTCGGCGACGAAGCTGCCGCCATAGGGGCCGAAATGGCCGGCCTGGTCGGGCAGCGGATAATCGGGGGTCTTGAACAGTGCGGCGGCGCCGCGGCTAGGAACTTCTTTCATGGCTGGACTCACTAGAGGGGGTGGCATCGGCAGCCCGCACCGCGGCGATAAAGCCGGCGATCTTGCGGGCGTCCTTGATTCCCTTGCCCTCTTCGACGCCACTGCTGACGTCGACGGCGAAGGGACGAACACGTACCACCGCGTCAGTCGCGTTGTGTACGCTCAAGCCACCACTCAAAACGACCCGAGGCGCGAGCTCTTTTGGAATAAGAGACCAATCGAAGACCTTTCCTGCGCCGCCGTAGGCGTCCACGTAGGTGTCGAGCAGGACGCCCGAGAACCAGGGACTGGCAGCGCGGTTTGCAGCTTCCCATTCTAGCAAAGCCGCGGGCGCCGTGTCCGGTTTTACGCGGAAGGCCCGCACGTAGGGCCGGCGCAGCGCCGCGGCGATGTGCGCGCACTGCTCGTCCGTTTCGTCGCCGTGGAACTGGATCAGCGACAGGGGCATCGCCTCGGCCACCGCGCGCACTTCTTCCAGGGTCGGGTTGACGAACAGCGCCACCGCGCCGACGAAAGGCGGCAGCCCCGCGCATAGCTCGGCCGCACGCGCGGGCGTGACGTAGCGCGGGCTCTTGGGATAGAACACGAAGCCGAGGGCGTCGGCGCCGGCATCGACCGCCGCGCGCAGGTCCTGCTCGCGGGTGATGCCGCAGATCTTGATGCGGGTGCGCTGCATGTGCTTCCTTTTGCTCGTCCTTAGTGCCGGCGAATCATAGCCAGGGCAGGGGCGGCGCGTCTTCCTGCGGCAGTCCCCACTTGGGATCGTACTCGATCCTGGCGAAGTACAGGCCGTCCGGCATGAAGGTCGGGGCCGCGACGTCGCGCGAGCGGCTCGCCAGCACCTCGGCCATCCAGGACGGCGCGTTGCGGCCCGTGCCCACGTAGATGAGCGAACCGACGATGTTGCGCACCATGTGGTGCAGGAAGGCGCTGGCGCGCACGGTGAACACGATGATGTCGCCGTGGCGCTTGATGCTCACCTCGTGCATGTCCTTCACCGGCGTGTTCGCCTGGCAGCCGGATGCCCGGAAGGCCGAGAAATCATGGGTGCCGATCAGGTACTGCCCGGCTTCGCGCATGCGCTCCACGTCCAGCGGGCGGAACACCCACCCTGCCCGGTCCGCCAGCAGCGCGGACGGGTTGGCATGGTTGTAGAGCACGTAGTGGTAGGTGCGCGAGCGCGCCGAGAAGCGCGCGTGGAAGTCCTGTCCTTCCGCGTCCGGCGCCACTTCGTGGGCCCAGCGCACCACGATGGTGTCGGGCAGGAAGGCGTTCACGCCGCGTACCCAGGATTGGGACGGACGGTCGAGCTCGGTGTCGAAATGGACCACCTGCTCGATCGCGTGCACGCCTGCGTCGGTGCGGCCGGCGCAGGTGGTGTGCAGGGGGACGGTCGCGAACTTCTCGAGGGCGATCTCGAGCTGGTCCTGGACCGTGTTGCGCGCGGGCTGCTTCTGGTAGCCGTTCCAGCCCGTGCCGACGTACTGGACTCCGAGTGCGATGCGCCTCACGCAAGCAGCTCGCGCATCGCGCTGGCCTTGCTCACCTGTTCGCTGCTGCCACCCTTGATGACTTCATCCAGCAATTCGCGTGCGCCCTCCTTGTCGCCGATCTCCTGGTAGGCGATGGCGAGGTCCAGCTTGGTTTCCATTTCCATGTGCTCGGGCGACAGCTCGGCGACCTGGTTCACCTCGGTCACGTCGGCGATCTCGGCGGCGTCGAACTGCTGCACGGCGGAGGCGTTCGCGGGCACCGCGCCCGGCAGTTCGAGGTCGAAGTCGGCCAGGTCGAAGCTCGGCTCGAGCGGCACGCCCGGCGACGGGGTCGCGGCCTGGGCGGGCGCGGCGGCCGGCACGTCCGGCAGCGCGAACGGGTCGTCTTCAAGCGCCGGTTCTTGCGCGGCGATCGGCGCGGCCGGGGTCTCGGGCAGGCCGAAGTCCATGGTGTCGAGATCGAACAGCGGATCTTCCGACGCCGACGCCGACGCCGTGTCAGCCGCCGGACGGATCGCCGGCGCTTCCTCGAAGGCCGGTGCGGCCGCTGCGTTGCCCACGTCGCTGGCCGCGGCCGGCGCGCCGAAGTCCATGCTGTCCAGGTCGAACAGCGGATCGTTCATCTCGTCCGCCTTGGCGGCAGGCGCTTCCTGGGCCAGGGCCGGCAGCGACGGCAGGCCGTCGAATTCCTTGGCCAGGCCCTGCATGTCGACCGTGTGGTCCACCGGCAGCGGCCGGGCGGCCTGCGGGCTCAGGTCGAGGGTGAAGTCGTCGTCTTCCTCGACAGCCGGCGCTTGCGCGGGCTGCTCGGCGGCCTGCTGGTCGAAGTTCATGTCGAAGGACAGGTCGAACGCGTCGTCCGCCGCGGTCGTCTCGGCGGCCGGGGCTGGCGCCGCGGTGACCGGCTCGACCGGGTCGCGGCTGAAGTCGAACGCGGGCACCGCGGTCGCATCGGCGCCGGCCCCGGCCTTACTATCCGGACCCGGCATGGCGATCGCATCGCCGCCGCCCACCGGCTCGAAGGTCAGGCCGCCCAGGTCGAAGTCGAGTGCGCCGTCGTCGGTGCGCGCCGTGGCGTCGGCGTCGGACGCCGGCACCGCGGTACGGTCGGCGTCCGTGTCCTTGTCGAGCATCATGCCGGCAGCGGCGCCGGCGCCCAGCGCCGCGGCCGCCGGAGCGCCGCCGCGGAAGGCGTCTTCGAGCTGCTGCGACAGCAGGGTTTGCTGGGTGCGTTCCTGCGGCGACGGCGGCGACGGCGGCGCCACCGGCGAAGCGCCCGCATACAGCGGGTTCAGCGGGTCGATCGAGAGACCGAGCGCGGCGGCTTGCGCCCACTCGTCGCCCTGGCCGCGCGTCAGACCCTGCAGTTCGGTGGCCTGGCCCTCGAAGGCGCGCAGGTCCTTGCGGGCGGCGTAGATCTCGAGCAGCTTGAGGCGCACCGCGTGACGCTCCGGATGCACGCGCAGGGCTTCCTTCAGGATTTCCTCGGCCTGGGCGTCGCGGCCATAGGCGATGTAGACGTCGGCTTCCGCCACCGGATCGACCTCATTGGTGTCGAGCTGGCTGGCCGAAGGCGCGAAGCTGGAATTGAAGACGCTGTTGTTGGTGTCCACGCTCTGGCCGCCGGTTTCGGCGAACAGCGAGTGCGCGGCCTGGGCCGGCACGCCCAGTACCGAGGGCTCGGTGATGGCCACCTTGTCCGGGGCCGGTTTGCGCTTGCGGCGCTGCGACAGGCCGAGGCCCGCCAGCAGCAGCACGGCGGCGCCGGCGCCGATGTAGGCGATGTTGTCCATCAGCTTGTCGGCCAGGGTCGGCTCTTCCTGCACCGGCTTCTTGGCCTTGGGCTTGGCGGCCGGTTTCCTGGCCGGGGCCGGTTCGGCGTCCTGGGTCGCCACCTTGCCCGCGGCGGCGCCGGCGGCAGCGCCGGCAGCGGCGCCTTGCGCTTCGCTGCCCGAGCGGCTCTTCACGGTCATCAGGTCCTCGAGCTCGTTGACGTTCTTCTCGAGCTCCTTGACGCGGGCCTGGGCCTGGTCCAGTTCCTTCTGCTTGGCGATGCTGTCTTCGACGCTGGCGGTCGCGCCCTGCGGTCCGCCCTTGGCGCCCGGCACGGCCTTCGACAGGCGCAGCTGGTCTTGCGATTCGTTGGCGGCGGTCGGGCGTTCCTCGACCTTGGCGGTGACCTTGCCGGTGGCGCTCTGGCCGGCCTGCGGTGCACGGCTCGGAGCCGCGGTCTCGACCTGGCCGGCGAGCTTGTTGCGGTAGGCGTTGAAGTCGGCCGCATGGGCCACGACCACGCCGCGCGCTTCGCCTTCGCCGGTGCCGCGGATAGCCTGGTTGTCCGGCACGCTCAGGATCTGGCCCGACTTCAGGCGGTTCATGTTGTTGCCGATGAAGGCGTCCGGATTGGCGCGGTACAGCGCCACCAGCATCATGTCGAGCGAGATGTCGGCCGGCTTCAGCTTGGTCGCGATGCGGCCCAGGGTGTCGCCTGGGCGCACGCGGTAGCTCGACGGCGCGGCGGCGCCGTCGGCCGGCGCGGCCTGGCGTTCTGCCGGAGCA